>JALWEA010000504.1 GCA_027039465.1 Calditrichia bacterium
TGAGCAACGAACGTTGAAAGAAATCAAAAAAGTTTTTAGTTTAACCATCGACGGCGGCAGAGAAATTCCCACGATTAAAGGTGAGGCGCTTTTTGTATTCAAAAAGAAACCAATCTCTGCCAAAGACACTACCGGAATCTGGAAAATAGTCCGCTGGGAAGACCTTTCCAGCTTTTAAATTTTAGGAGGAATAACCTTATGCATCGCTTGGCTGTGGATATTGACCCCATTGCATTTGTTCGGAATCAATTTAACGATCGCTACCCTGACCCTATTCAGGCTGTGGTGCTGGCCGAATTAGGCGGCGCCGAAAGCATTGTAGCTTATTTTCAGGATGACCAGCGTACTATTAAAGAAACGGATTTGGTGCTTTTGAAACATATTGTCAAAACTTATTTGAACGTACGTTGCAATATTACCGAAGAAAATATCCGCAAACTGTTGCGCGTTCAACCGGACATGGTAACCTTTGTTGCTCCCGGAGATCTTAAAACTTTGGAACCCGAACCTTTGGATGTGGATTTGTACACCAAACAATTGGAAGATTCGGTTATTGAATTGCACACCAACGAAATTTTGGCCTCCGTTCTCATTGCACCGGACGTGAACCAAATAAAATTGGCCGGTAAAATGGGTTTTGACTATGTGGAACTTGATGCCCGCGGTCTGGCCAGCGCCGAAGATATGGATAGTGAAGTCGCCTTTTTGGAAGAACTAGACAATCTTTCCATTGCAGCCAATAAAATGGGTATGGGCGTGAATATCAGCGGCGGCATCGGCTACGATAACATCCGGGATATTGTAAAAATGGAATACGTGGAAGATATCGTCGTCGGTAAACCGCTGTTCTCCAAGAGTTTGGCTATCGGATTTGAACAGGCTGTTCGTGATTTAATCGCATTGATTTAAAAGGAATTAAAGGCTCTTACCATGAGATACGGATTCATTTTACTGTTACTGTTTCTGACCATCCGGCTGTCCGCACAAAAAATCTACACTTTTCGTTGGGGCGCACCGGCTTGTGAACATTTGCGGGAAACCGGTCAGACGGTACTTCCGCTTGACCGCTGGCAACTGCAAACGGACGGCCAAACCCAAAATGTAAAAGCACCGTTCATTATTTCGTTCACGCCGAAAATCAGCGTACAAACGCGTTTCACGTTAAGCAAAACTTTACGCAATAAAAATCTGTTTTTGGCTTCACAGGGAATTAAAGGGTCGGCCACTATTTATCTTAACGGCCATTTAATCTCTTTTGTGCCCAATGCGCAACAGCCGTTTGAAATTGCCTTGCCTGCCGAATTTTTAACCGCCGATTCCGTGCAAACCATTCGTTTAAAAATCAAGCAACCGGAAAGCACTAGAGAGGGCTTCCCTTTAATTGTTTACACCTATTCCGAATCCCACACAATCGGACTTTCCGCACCTTTGTGTGTGGTTGCTAAACAGGCGCCCGTCATCACAGGATTCAACCGGCAATTGGTGTCCACCGAGAAAGGATTTAAACTTCGCTATTCGTATCAGGTTAACGTAACGGGTAACTATAAACGACTGCAATTGGATGAAGTTTTCAATCGATCTTCGGACGGCAAATTGTTATTCCGCAAGATCCGCTTTGCCAAAGATTTAAGCCGTAAAACCCTTATTATTCACGGAGAATTTCCGCTCGGTAACTCGGATATCTGGACGATTGAGAATCCGCAAAAGATAAATTTACGCTTGCGCATCAGCTTTTTCGGCAAGAATTCCAAGGTATTGAACCGAAATTTTAACTTTGGCGCACGTAATTTTCAATGGAAAAGAGGACGCTTCTATTTGAACGGAAACCGCATTTCCATTCACGGCATTACTTGGCACCAAAACTTACGTCGTTTAAATCAAGCCGATTATCATCAGGCACTTAAACAGGATTTGACGCATTTAAAGTCCCTTGGGATTAACGCCGTGCGCCTTTCTCATTTTTTACCCAATGAACAGTTCTTGAATCTGAGTGATTCTTTGGGCTTAATGGTTTTCGCCGAGTTGCCTTTGTGGCGTTTCCCTAAAAATTTCTTTGAAGAAAACTATCTTTTGGAAATGGCCAAAAACGCCTGTTTGCAAATGGCGCCTTTCTATCGGGAGCATCCTTCTTTAGTCGCGGTGGGGTTGGGGCAAGAAATTCCCGTGGAAGACCCGGCAACACAAAAATTCATGTTTATTCTAAAAGGTAAGGTTAAAAGCCTGTTGCCGGTGTTAACGTATGTTTCTCCCATTCCGGGACATCCCATGCCGCCGGAAAAAGTGGCTGACTTTTACATACTCGATCAATACCACCCTTTAAACGCGCTGCAAGATGCAAACGCTTTGGAGTCCGTTTCTCTTGTGGGCAAAATCGGCGTTCTTACGGCCGATCGGTTTCGCAAAGAGCGGAATGAAGAAGAGCATGAAATTAATCGCGGGCTTTTCCTGAAAGAAGAAATCGGCAAAGCTTTGTTTCAATTCAAAACCGACGGCGGATTCATTGAAAGTTTTCAGGATTGGTTTGTCCCCTTTCCCTCTTTAGTGATCGAAA
>JALWEA010000505.1 GCA_027039465.1 Calditrichia bacterium
CCACCGGACTTAACTCGTCTTTAAGCACCATGAATTTGTTGATCAATTCATAAAATTGCAGCACCCGATTGCCCATGGCCTGCGAAATGTTGGCCACTTTATCAACCTGCCCCAGCGCTTCAAACAAGGTAATGCCTTCCATATCGGCAAATCGTTCGATTTTAGTGACCGTGGTCTCGCCGATGCCGCGCAAAGGGAAATTTATAATACGACGCAACGAAATGCTGTCCGCCGGGTTGACAATCACTTTAAGATAGGCCAGAATATCTTTAATCTCTTTGCGATCATAAAATTTAACACCGCCGACAATATTGTACGAAATGGCGTTTCTGCGTAACTGATCTTCAATAGCACGACTTTGGGCATTGGTGCGGTACAAAATGGCAATGTCTTTGAAACTGCGTTTATTGGTGTACATTTCGTCGTGAATGATTTCCACGATTTTGCGCGCTTCGTCCGCTTCATCCTCGGCAACAAAGAGTTTGATTTTGCTTCCTTTGCCCTTACTCGTCCAAAGTTCTTTGCCTAAGCGTTGCTTGTTGTTTTTGACCACCGCATTGGCGGCATCCAAAATATTGGAGTAAGAACGGTAATTTTCTTCCAATTTAAAAATTTTTGCTTCCGGAAAATCGCGGTTGAAATTCAAAATGTTATTGATGTCCGCTCCGCGCCAACCGTAAATGGATTGATCTTCATCGCCGACCACACACAAATTGTGCTCGTCATTAACCAAACGCTTTAGCAGCAAATATTGGGCGCGGTTCGTATCCTGGTATTCATCCACCAAAATATATTTGAATTTTTGATTGTATTTGGCGCGAATTTCGGGATATTCGTCAAACATCTGAATCGGGCGAATCAGCAAATCGTCAAAATCCAAAGCATGATTTTTACGTAAAAAGTTTTGATAATCCTGATAAATTTCGGCCACGATTTGATCGTACTCGGTTTCGGCTTCGTCAATCAGTTCCTGACTCGGCAGACGAAAATGGTTTTTAAGGCGCGAAATTTTGCTCTGTACGATTTTGGGATTGTATTTTTGCGGCGAAAGCCCCTGATTGCTCAAAATTTTGCGGATGGCGCGCACGGCATCATCCACGTCGTAAATGGTAAAGCTTCTGGACAGGCCGATATTCTCGGCTTCAATGCGTAAAATCCGTGCGCAAACGCTGTGAAAGGTGCCGATCCAAAGCGGTAATATTTTGCTCCCGATTAGTTTCTCCAATCGGGCTTTCATTTCTCTGGCGGCCTTGTTGGTAAAGGTCACCGCCAAAATTTGAGAAGGAAGCGCTTTTTTGTTTTTAATTAAATAAGCAATGCGATAGGTTAATGTTCGTGTTTTACCGCTTCCCGCACCGGCTATAATTAAAAGAGGGCCGTCCGGTGCTTCCACGGCCTGTTTTTGGGCGTCATTTAATTGAGCGATTAGGTCTTCCATGCTGTAGCGCTTCTCCGTTTTAATAACCGTAAATTTTCTTTCTGATTTTATTTAATTTTCGTTTTGCCCGGGCATGTTCGCGTGCGGTGCGGGCAAAAAAATGGCTGCCGTCACCTTTGGCCACAAAATATAAATATTTCGTCCTGGGCGCAAATAGTACGGCTAAAATCGATTTTTTACCGGGATTGTTAATCGGCCCCGGCGGCAACCCCTTGTGCAAATAGGTGTTGTAAGGCGAATCGATCTTCAAATCTTTGTAACGCAAACGGCGCGGCCCGTCGGGCAGAAGGAATTGAATGGTCGGATCGGCCTGCAGCCGCATCCCGATGCGTAATCGATTCAGATACACGGACGCGATCAAGGGCCGCTCCCGATCCAAAATGGCTTCTCCTTCCACAATGGAGGCTAAAGTCAAAATTTGATGACGATTCAGCCCCAGTTGCTTCATGCGTTGCCGAATGCTGTCCGGTTGAAACAGTTGCAACGTTTTGTGAACCAGGAAGGATAAGACTTCTTTTTCATCAATACCGCTGGCAAAAACATAAGTGTCCGGCAATAAATAACCGGTAATGTCTTTCGCCTGGATGCCCAATGAATGCAGAAATGATGAATCCCGCGCAAGAGAATCCAGAACCCGAATGTTCAAATGCAACCGTTTGCTCAACCGTTGCAAAACGCGCTTTGTCGGCCATCCTTCCACAATGGTCACCGAAATAAACTCCGGTTTGGCCTTAAGGAAGAATTTGATCAACTGCGGATACGTTAGTCCCTGCGGAACCTTAAACATTCCCGAAGGTACTTTGCGGTCGAACCGACAGCCTTTGGCCCAAAGAACAAATAAATTCTTGTGTTTAACAATGCCCTTTTTTTCCAGAGAATCGGCAAAAGCAGAAAACGAGATGCCTTTGGGAATTGAAACTTCAACAACAGCCCTTTTCTCTAATCCCCCGGGCAAACGACAATATTTTACAAGACCATAAATTAAAAGGAGAATCAGTAAAACGATCCATCCGTATTTTTTGTATTTATTCATTTCCCCGTTTGTTTTTTTCTGCGCTCCATTTCTTCCCGTTCCAACCGACGCGATTCATCAATGATGCGTTCATAGA
>JALWEA010000506.1 GCA_027039465.1 Calditrichia bacterium
TCCTTCTTCGTTACTTGGGTTAGTTGGAAAATAATAGCCCAAGACCTATATGTCAATAGGTAGCCAAACGTTTTGGACGACATACAAAAAATGTCGTCCTTTCTCTTGACTTTACACTTAATAACTATGAGGGGGACAACAGGGGGTGGAGAAAAACAACAAATCGGTTATAATCAATTGCATTGGTGAGCAAATAATTCCGATATTTCAATAATCATGCAAATGGATAAAATAATGAGGCCCCCTCCATGCGCTTCGTAAGGAGGGGCAGGGGTGGGTCGCAAAAGGGATTCCTCGTCACGCGGGAGCATGACTACTATTGACATTTTGCGGCGCGTCCGTCCCTCGATACGATTCTGCCTTTTGTCTCGCGATGTTCGAAGTAAGGGCGAAGCATTTCCGTCAAAACGCTTCAGACTCAAAAAATTTAACGTTGTGCAACCAAAAACACCGATTATTTCTTTATTTGTTAGGGAAATGCTTCGCCCCTACCAGTGTCAGCAGAATCACTCGGGAACCGGACGCCGTACCAGTTCCAAGTTCCCCGTTCCTAATTCCCAATCAAATCATGTCACTACATTAATAATCCATGGCACAAGTCGTGGTTCGGCGCCTCGGAATGACGACTCGCTCCCACCAAAACTACGATTAACAAATATACGGATAACGATTAACGCTTCATCGCACTCACAATTCCAGGTTCCAAATAAATATTCCATAATCACAATGTTTCGGAACATCATTTGACTTCCTTGCGTTATTTTTGAATATTGCTTTTTCTTAATTACGGGAAGCGGAAAATGACTAAAGAAGAAATTCGCACCATCTGTGCCGATCGAATTTTGTTTGTGGATCATTTGAGTCGCAAATTGCAGGAACATCGGTCGCAAACTTTCACTTATCGTCAGGATGTCAAGGGTATTCCTGCGGCTGTTTTATTCCCTTTTTATTTTAAAGAAGGGCAGCCCTATTTGTTGTTTACCAAACGTACCGATTTGGTTGAACATCACAAAGGACAAATTTCGCTGCCAGGCGGTCGCAAAGACGAGCAAGACCCGAATTTGTTGCAAACGGCATTACGGGAGACGGAAGAAGAAATCGGGCTGAATCCTCAGGACATCCGCATTTTAGGTCAAACAGACCGTTTTTTAACCAATACTTCTTATTTTATTACTCCGTTTGTCGGGCTTATTCCTTATCCGTACGAGTTCACGCTTAGTACATCTGAAATTGAGTATCTGATTGAAGTACCGTTCCTGCATCTGTTGGATGACAATAACTTTGAAATTAAACGTTACAGCAAAGACGGCATTAATTGGGTATTACATTACTATTATTTTAATCACGAAGTCATTTGGGGCGTAACCGGTTTTTTGTTGAGTAATTTATTGAGCATCGTTTTTGATTTTGATCGTAATGTGTGCTGTGAGTAAGCGAATCTGAAAACCAAGGAATGTGTCCGATTAAAATGACGAACCTCCAAAGGTTTGAAAAGTCATTTTCCCCTTGTTTTGATTGCGTATTGTGCTTTGTCTGCAAATTTTCTACATTGATTTTTAATGATAAAGTAAGGGACGACTCATGGCTCCGGTATTCAGCGATTTTGATAAAAAAATGATGCGCCGTTGCTTCCAACTAGCCAGGAAAGGTCAAGCGCGGGTGCATCCCAATCCCATGGTAGGTGCGGTGATTGTTAAAGACGGGCGAATTATTGCGGAAGGGTACCATCATTACTTTGGCGGCCCGCATGCGGAAGTGGAAGCTTTCAAAAATGCCAAAGAAGACGTTACCGGAGCCACGCTTTATTGTAATTTGGAGCCTTGTTGCCACACTAACAAAAAAACGCCGCCTTGCACACCGTTAATTATCAGCAAAAAGATCGCAAGGGTGGTGGTCAGCAACATCGATCCCAATCCCGAGGTAAGCGGTAAAGGTTTGCAGCAACTGCGCGAGGCCGGTATTGAAGTGCAAGCCGGTTTACTGGCGGAAGAGGGTGAAGAATTGAATCGTTTTTTCTTTGTAAGCATGCGCGAGCAAAGGCCCTACGTTACGGTAAAAGTCGCCCAATCCGTTGACGGTTTCATTTCGGCCAAAAGGGGCAGCCAAACCTGGTTAACCGGTGATAAGTCCGTACGCTATGTTCATCGGTTGCGCAGTTTTCACGATGCGGTTTTGGTGGGATCGGGTACGATCGTCAGTGACGACCCGCAGTTGAATGTGCGTTACGCTCGAGGCCCGAACCCCAAACGAATTATTTTGGCGCCCCATTTGCAGGTACCCTTAAATGCCGCCGTGTTTTCCGATAAGCACACGGAACAGACGGTGGTTATTACTTCCGATTTGGCCGCCTCACACAAAGTTAAAGCTTTGGAAGAAGCCGGAGTTACGGTTTATCGTTTACCTGGAACAGCCGATGGCCTTCTGGATTTAAACGATGTGATGCGCGTGCTTTGGGAAAAATTTAAAATTCATTCGCTTTTGGTGGAAGGCGGGCAAAAGGTGTTCAGCGCTTTTTTGAATGCAGGCCTTTGGGACGAATGGATTGTTTTACAGGCGCCTAAAATTTTGGGGCAGGGGGTAACGGCGCTCTCGGATGTTAAACCCACGGCGTTTACGTTGAAAAAAATTGTGCGTCTGGGAGAAGACGCTGCCTTGATTTTTACCAAAAAGAAAAGTGACAAAGCTTCATAAAATGACTAAATTTAGGCCATGTTTACGGGATTAATCGAAGAAGTCGGCCTTGTGCGGTCGATTCAAGCCATGAGCGACGGGCGGCGTTTACGCATTGAAGCCCAAACGGTTTTATCCGATTGTAAAATCGATGATTCGATTGCGATTAACGGCATTTGCCTGACCGTGGTTAAATTGGAATCGAACGGTTTTTGGGTGGAAGCAGTGGGTGAAACTTTGCGCAAAACAACCCTCGGCCGCTGGCAAACGGGCGAGCGCGTTAATCTTGAGCGAGCTTTGCGCCTAAGCGATCGTCTGGGCGGTCATTTGGTTCAGGGTCATGTGAACGGTCAGGGATATGTTCGGCAGCTCAAACCGTTGGGTGAAAATTATTTTTTGGAAGTGGAAGTTCCGCAATCATTGTTGCGTTATCTGATTGCGGAAGGTTCCATTGCCATCGACGGGATCAGCCTGACCATTGCTAGGTTGAACGGCAACCGGGTGGGCATTTCGGTGATTCCGCATACGATTAAACAGACCAATTTGCAATACAGGCGTGTCGGTGATGTCGTGAATATTGAAGTGGATTTGATAGCCAAATATGTTGAGCGTTTACTGCGCTTTGGCAAAACGGAAGAAGAGAATGCGCCGTTTTCGCAGGATTGGTTTAATAAATTGGGATTTTAATATCATGAGCAACGAAGAAGTCATAAATTTTAATACCATAGAAGAAGCCATCGAAGATATTCGCAATGGCAAAATGGTGGTTGTGGTGGATGACCGCGATCGTGAAAACGAAGGCGACCTGATCATGGCCTCGGAGCTGGTCAGACCGGAAGACGTCAATTTCATCACTCGCGAAGCGCGGGGCATGCTGTGCATTTCCATTACGGAAGAACGCGCCCGTGAGCTGAATTTGGACTTTATGGTGGAAGAAAATTCATCCCTGCACGAAACGCCTTTTACCGTAAGTGTGGATGCCCGTTTCGGCACCACCACCGGCATCTCGGCTTATGATCGGGCGCACACCATTCGTACGATAATCGATCCCGCGACCAAACCGCAGGACCTGGCGCGGCCCGGACATATTTTTCCGCTAATTGCCAAAAAAGGCGGTGTTTTGCGTCGTGCCGGACACACCGAAGCTTCTTTGGATTTGGCGCGTTTGGCCGGTTTGCGCCCTTCGGGGATTTTGTGTGAAATCATGGCCGAAGATGGCACCATGGCCCGCGGCGAAACCTTGAAGGCTTTTACCGAAAAGCACGGGCTTAAAATCATTACCATCGCCGATCTGATTCATTACCGTCGCCAAAAGGAAAAGTTTGTACGTCGTCGGGTGGTGGTGGACATGCCAACCAAATACGGAACTTTTAAATTGTATTTGTACGAGAATACATTGAATCCCAACGAACATCATGTGGCTTTGGTTAAAGGAACGATTGCGGACGGTAAGCCCACGCTTGTGCGCGTGCATTCGGAATGTTTGACCGGTGATGTCTTCGGTTCCAAACGATGTGATTGCGGCGACCAGTTGCACACGGCCATGGAAATGATCGAAAAGGAAGGGCGCGGCGTGCTTTTGTACATGCGTCAAGAAGGGCGGGGCATCGGTCTGGTCAATAAATTGCTGGCCTATGCTTTGCAGGAACAGGGCAAGGATACGGTTGAGGCCAACGAAGCATTGGGATTCAAAGCGGATTTGCGTGATTACGGCATCGGTGCACAAATTTTAAAAGATTTGGGCCTGAGTAAAATTCGCTTGATGACCAACAATCCCAAAAAGATCATCGGATTAAAGGGTTATGATCTGGAAGTGGTGGAGCGCGTGCCTATTGAAATCTGCCCCAATGAGGTCAATGAATTTTACTTAAAAACAAAAAGGGATAAATTAGGCCATTTATTTTTACAGAATAAATAATTACCTTTCATTATAAATTAAGGAATTCATTATGAAAGTAATCGAAGGAAAACTATCGGCCAAAGGACGTAAGTTCGCTTTAGTGGTCAGTCGCTTTAACGAGTTCATTAGTCAAAAACTTTTGGCAGGCGCCGAAGACTGTCTGTTGCGCCACCATTGCCAAGCCGATGATATTACCGCCGTTTGGGTGCCTGGCTCGTTTGAAATCCCGCCGGTTGCAAAAAAATTAGCCCAAAGTAAAAAATATGATGCGGTTATTTGTCTGGGCGCCGTCATCCGCGGTGCAACGCCGCATTTCGATTACGTGGCGGCCGAGGTTTCCAAAGGTGTGGCGCAAAGCGCTCTGGAAACCGGTGTGCCTGTTATTTATGGCATCATTACCAGCGATACCATTGAGCAGGCCATCGAACGCGCCGGAACAAAAGCCGGAAATAAAGGCTGGGATGCAGCCCTGGCAGCTATCGAAATGGCGGATCTGGCCGACAAGTTGGAAGAATAAACCATCATTCATTTTTTTTGAAGAATGTTGGCCTTGCCGAACAAATTATCATCGGCTTAATTATGAATCTGCATTAAACCGTTAATTAAGGAAAATTTATGGCGAAGATTTTTTTTATTCTGCTGTTAAGCGCTCTTTCCCTTTTTGCACAAGGAGCGGCCGATTGGCAAAGCATTACCAATTTAAATGATGTGGAAGATATTACGATTTCGGATCAGGCGGTGTGGGCTGTTTCGGGCGGGGGAATGTTCCGCTTTGACTTGCGGGATTCCACGTTTGAAAAATTTACCAACCTGCAAGGTTTGCGTTCATTGGACTTGAATACGGTGGCACACGATGATCAGGGACGCATTATTATCGGCGGAGAGGAAGGTCTCATCCAAATTTATGACCCGAACGAAGGTGTTTGGAATTACGACTATGCTTTGCAGGGAAAACCGATTTACGATTTGTTTGTGAACGGAGATACGCTTTGGGTGGCCACGCGCGATGGCGCCGGTGTTTTTAAACGCAATCAGGGAACGTATATTTTTAAGGATTTCTTCCATAATTTTCCGATTCGGCCCGGTAAAATTACGCAGTGTCAGGTTTTCAACGGGAAAATTTGGCTGGGAACGGACAAAGGGTTGTTAAGCGCAGCCTCCGATTTCGGGCGGTTTACCATTAATGATCCCAGTCGTTGGCAAGCCTTTACGGCTTCGCATTTTTTACCGGATAACTATGTGACGGCTCTTGCGCATGATGGGAAATTTTTATGGGTCGGCACCAAAGCGGGATTGGTTTCCGTGGACAAGCAAAATAATTTTCAATTGCGCACCGACTGGAAATTATTAGATTCGGGTAAATATCTGTATGTGGATTATCTGCTGACGTTAAACAATAATTTGTACATAGCCGCCGGAATTTCCTTGTACACCTATAATCCCGATCGGGGACTTACCGGCGGAATGGCCTTCCAAACCAATATTCGCTCCGTTGATGTAGATGAAAACCAAATAATTTGGGTCGGTCAACAGAACAAGGGTATTGCTTCATCTAAGAATACGCAGCCCAAAGAAATTCCGGGGCCGCCGCTTAATACGCTGCGCACCGTTTTCAAAGATCGACAAAACAATATTTGGCTCAGCGGCAGCCGTCCCAAATTTTCTTCGCTTTCCGGTATCATTAAATACGACGGGCAACAATGGACTCAATACCATTTTAGCGGTGCCAAATATTGGACACCGGCCAATGATGTGGATGCCATCTATCAGGATCGCTTTGGCAATATGTGGTTCGGAACGTGGGGCGGTGGCGTGATTGTCTTTTCGGCCGCACAGGACACTTTCTTTTTTAACGGCCATGATTTTTCCGGACAGATGACCGTCAAAAGCGATGGAAATACAATTATTCGTCCCATCGATCCCAATGCGGTTTTGCACGGATTTTTCAGCGGTGCGGTGACGGACACCAAATATGATGTTATCACTTCCGTGGTTGAAGGTCCGCAAGGAAATTTATGGTTCACCAATTATTATGCTAGTAATGAGCACCTGTTGGCCGTTGCTCCGTTTGACAATTCGGGCTTTCCGGTTTTGGACCCGAACCGTTGGGTTTATTTCGGCACTCGCGACGGAATCCGCGCAGCGGAAGGCGGGGTTCTGTGTCTGGCGTTTGATACCTTCAATAATCTTGTGTACATCGGAACTTACCGCGACGGTCTTTACATTTTGGACTACGGTAGTTCCATTTCAAATAAAAGCGACGACCAAATTTATCATCTGCAAATAAAGGATAATTTGTTTAGCAATTTTGTGCAGTCATTGGCCGTGGATCAGGACGGCATCCTTTGGATAGGAACAGCCAGCGGCCTTAATTCGTTTGACGGTATTAATGTGTACAAACATGTGGGTGATGAGATGGGGCTGGCCGGGCCGCTGGAAAACGACATCCGACGCATCGTGGTGGATAAGTACAACAACAAATGGTTTGCCACCAGCGGCGGAGTTAGTATTTTACGGGCCGATCGCAGTCCGTGGGATGCGCACGGTTGGATAGGCCTCAACACGCGTAACAGTTATTTGGTCAGCAACGATGTACATGATATTTTTGTGGACGATGAACACGGAGAAGCTTACATTGCCACCGGAGAAGGTTTAAGCATTTACCGAGGTTCGTTTGCGGAAATTCGACAGGATTTTAAAGAAGTAGCCGTGGGCCCGAATCCGTTTGTCATCGGAAAGGACAATCCCAAATTTGTCATTAAAAATTTGATGCAAAATTCAACGGTCAAAATTTTTACGATTAACGGACGTATGGTGCGTGAATTGACGCCCAAAACCGTCTTAAGTGACGGAACGGTAGCCGTTGATGGAGGCCGCGCTTATTGGGACGGCCTGGATGCTTTGGGAAAGAAAGTTGCATCGGGTATCTATCTTTATTTAGCTTATACGGAAGACGGAAAATCAACAACGGGTAAATTTGCTGTAATCCGAAAATAGCTATGTTAAAATCACTGTACATCAAAAATTTTGCTTTAATCGATGAATTGCGCATCGAATTCTCCGAAGGTTTGAACATCATCACCGGAGAAACGGGTGCGGGTAAGTCCATTATTGTTAATGCATTGGCCCAGCTTTGCGGCGAGCGTAGCAGCACCGAACTGGTTCGCAAAGGAGCTGCCAAAGCCATCCTTGAAGCGGAAATCGAATTTAAGCCGCGCCCCGAAGTAATGCGTATTTTGCAGGAATTAACCATCGATTCCGAGGTGCGGGACGTATTGATTCTACGTAAAGAAATTTCCGCCAAAGGCACCTCGCGTA
>JALWEA010000507.1 GCA_027039465.1 Calditrichia bacterium
GGCGCTTTGGTCACCATTATTGTTAAGGGTGATTTGGCCTCTTGCCAGGCTGCCGTTGAGGCGGGCGCCAAAGCGGCTCAAGAAACCGGCCTGCTGGTTTCTTCCCACATCATTGCCAATCCTTACGAGGACACGGAAACACAGGTGGAAAGTAAACCCCGCGGGCGGGGTCGCGGTATGGGCAAAGCACAAAGGAAACGTCCTGTTGCCAGGCCAAAGCCAAAACCGGCTGCAACGGAATCGCCTGTTGAAAAAATCTTGAACTACTTAAAAGCCAAAAAGCAAGGCGCCACGCTCAAGGATTTGGCCGGTTTACTGAAAAAATCCCCGACCGAAGTTCGCGTTTTAATTAAGCAATTAATGGATCAGGGAAAAATTGAGAAAATTCAACAAAAGTACTTTTTTAATGCGTAGGTAAAAAATGCATTTATTGGCCATTGTCAACAACAAAGGAGGCGTGGGCAAAACCACTAGTGCGGTCAATTTGGGCGCCGCATTTGCCGAGATAGGTCAGGCCACCCTTTTGGTCGATCTCGATCCGGCGGCCAGCGCTTCGGTGCATTTGGGCCTGGACAAAAGCCGTGGCGAGCATCAAACCCTGTGCGATTACCTGCTTTCCGAAAAACGTCGTTTGGCCGATTACATTTATCCCACCACCTTCGACAATTTATGGTGCGTACCTTCCGAACCGGCGCTGAGTGAATTCTACGAAGAAATGATGCAGGAAGAAGACATGGATTTCTTTTTACACCAAAAGGATTTCCCCAATAAATTTGATATTGTAATCATGGATTCACCGCCTAACATGGGCAACTTGGCTTACAATGCTCTAGCCATTGCGCAGCATGTTCTCATCCCGGTGCAAACGCAATATTTGGCCATGACGGGTTTGGAGTTAACGCTTAACACGGTCAATAAAGTACAACGCCATTTAAATCCCAAACTGAACATCCTGGGCTTTTTCGGCACGCATTACGATCGGCGGACCAATGTGGCCAAAGAAGTGTTGCAGAAATTGCGTGAAAAATTCGGCACCATGGTATTCGATACGGTTATCGGCATCAATTCCAAACTGATTGAAGCTTACGGCGCCCAAAAGCCGATTCTGAGTTACGCTTCTTCGGCCCGCGGCGCTAGGGAGTACCGCGCTTTGGCCCGGGAAGTTTTACAAAGATTGGGACAAAAATAAGAATGATAAATTAATAAAGTAGTCGGAAAGTATCACATTTTTCAAGGATTACTTAACTTCGATAATAATAATTAGGTTTTTAAGTTCACCCTCCCCCATCCCCTCCCTGCGAGTCGCAGGGATGGGTGCCTGAAGACGTAGTCGAAGGCGGGGTGGGTTTACCCAATCAACGATTGGAAACAATATGAAACGCGTCATCACAGCACAAACCGTCAAAGAAGCTCACGCAGCAGGTAAAGCGCAACTTTATGCGCCGATTAAAGAAACCATTATTACGCCCGAAGCGCGCACCGTTGCCAAAGATTTGGGCATTCGTTTTGTGGAATATCAAGGTGCCGCCGGGGCATCCGCAGGCACAAGCAGCCCGTTGGATGAAGCAACAGTTCGTAAAATCGTAGAGCGAGTCATTACCGCTTTGCCGCCGGAAAAACGTAATCAGGAACAAGTGCGTTCGGTGGTTACGCAGGTGCTTGCACGTTACCTGAAGGAAAAGGCCTGAACGGAATGAATATCCAGTCATTGCAAGATCGATTGTGGCAAAAGCCCAAACGTGTTGTCTTTACCGATGGCCTGAACGTTTCCGTTTTACAAGCGGCGCGTCAATTGAGTGAAAAAGGATGGGCCAAACCGATTGTGGTCGGCAGCCCTTTGCAAATTCACGAACTGGCCGAACAGCACAAACTCCGCCTGCACGGCGTTTCGGTCAAAAAGCCGATTCACGATCCGAATTTTGACGCTTACAGCCGCTTTTATCGTAAAAATGTGGAAACGGGACTTTCGTACGCAACGGCTAGGGAAAAGCTGCAACAACCATTGTACTACGCAGCATTGATGGTTAAACACGGTCAGGCCGATTTGATTATTGCGCCGGCGGAAGAACATTTGGATGAGCTGTTGCAAGTTGAGCGCATTTTTTCGGAAGAGAAACCGTTTGTCTCGGCTTCCGGCGTTATTTGGGACGAATCTTCCGAAACCGTTTTTGTTTTTGCGGATGTGTTGATTAATGCCCGTCCCGATGCACAAGGATTGGCGCGCATTGCCGCGGACAGCGCCTCCACATTCGGCAAACTGAGCGGTCAACCGGCTAAAGTTGCCATGCTCAGCTTTTCCACCATGGGCAGCGCCGAGCACCCGAGAGTTCAAACCGTGCGCGATGCCGTCCGGATTTTACGCGATGAACATCCGGAACTGGACGTGGAAGGCGAATTACAATTCGATGCGGCTCTGGTACCGGAAATTCAAAAAAAGAAAGCGCCGCAAAGTTCGTTGGGCGGTTCGGCCAATGTGTTTGTTTTCCCTTCGCTCAATGCGGCGGATCCGGGATTTAAAATCGTACAATCTTTAACGTCTTTCAA
>JALWEA010000508.1 GCA_027039465.1 Calditrichia bacterium
GTATTTCTCTTTTTTCATTAGGCATCTATCCTTATATTTATTTTTTTAATGCTCTTGGATTGTTTTCTAAAAAAAGGAGATGCGGAGATGGCAGAAGTTCAGCAGGAAGCTCCTATCGAAAAAAAGTCTTTGGGACAGGTAATCACCGATGCCTTCAATGAATTAGGCGGAACCTTCAAAGCTTTTTTTCAGGCGCCTCAAGCCCTGTGGGGCGTTAATGTTCCTTACATTATCGAAGGTTTGGTTTACTTCGGCATTCTGACGATTTTAGGGAAATTCTCTTCGGAGAACGTTGGTTTGACCGACGCGCAAGCCGGGGTTGTTTACAGCTTTGTTACCGGCGGCATTACCTTTGCCATGCTTATTTTAGGCGGCTGGGCCGATAAATTGGGCGTGCGCAAAGCATTGGTGCTGGCATTTACTTTTATGTTGGCCGGGCGTATTTTTGTTGCGCTTTCGGGAACCATTCCTTTGGGGCACGGTCTTTGGTCACCCATGTTTTTTACCATGATGGGCGGATTGACCATTATGGTGCTGGCCTACGGTTTATTCCAACCGGCGGCCTATTCCGGTGTTAAACGCTACACCAACAAAAAAACAGCAGCCATGGGCTATGCCGTTATTTACGGTTTAATGAATTTGGGCGCCTTTTTCTCAGGATTCGTTTCTTCGTTTACCCGTCACGCGTCCGTAAACCTTTTTCCGCCTAACGGACTAACCGCCGTTTTTTGGGTTTATGTTATTTTAACCGCTGTTTCTTTAATTTTAACCATGGTGTTAATTACACGTAAATCGGACAAAGCCGCGGTGGAGAAAGTAATCAAACAAAACGAAGAATTGGTGCGCAAAGGCGAAGCGGTTGAGGATGAGGAGGAAGAAGAAAGCGCCAAACCGAAAGTTAAAATAAACAACATCCCGATTATTATTTACAGTTTATTGGCCATCGGATTTTTTATGCTTTCCGATTTCGGCTTTAAAAATTCCATCAATCAGGTTTTTGACGTTCGCTTATTCGGACTCAATATTCATATCGATACGGCTTTTATTCTTTCATTAGTTATGGTCGGCGTGGCCTCCTGGGATTATCTCAAACGTCGTCCCTGGCATCCGTTTCGTGACAAACGATTTACCTTCTTCATTTTCATCTTGGTACCGGTGCAGACCTTGTTTGCGCACAACTGGTTAACCTTACCGTACTATCTTGACCGCGCATTTCAGGGAACGGTGGTCAGCCAATATTTTGAAGTATTTACCAATTTGAATCCCATTTTGATTTTTATTTTAACGCCGATCATCGCCGGACTAACGGCTAAGGCCAATGTGTACAAAATGATGATCTGGGGTACCCTGGTCATGGCCATTCCGACCTTTTTGCTGGCCATCGGGCCGCATGTGGTTAGCTTTTTGATTTACGTATTATTCATGACCATCGGTGAGGCCATGTGGTCGCCGCGTTTTTTGCAATGGATTGCCGAAATCGCGCCCAAGGGCAAAGTCGGTTTGTACATGGGTGTGGGACAGTTTCCGTGGTTTTTGGACAAAGTGGTAACCGGCTTGTATTCGGGTTGGTTTTTGGAAAAATACTGTCCGAAAGGCGTGCCGGTTGACCAATTGCACACGGGAACGCTTTGGTTCATTTACGGTTTGATCGCCATTATTACACCGATCAGTTTGTGGCTGGCCAGAAAATGGATGCTGAAAGGCATGCCCGGCGAAGCGCAGAACGGATGAACCGTTATTCGTTAAGCGGGTGAGCGCTAATCGTGGATGGCCATTTACTGTTTTGATAGCGCGTTTGTCCCTTGATACGATTCTGCCTTTGATGTTGGACGTTCGATGTAAGGGCGAAGCATTTCCGTTAAGACCCTGCAACCTCAAAAAATTTAACGTTGTGCAACCAAAAATATCGATTATTTCTTTATTTGTTGGGGAAATGCTTCGCACCTACAAGTCCGGCGGAATCACTCGGGAACCGGACGCCGAACCAGGCTGTCATTCTGAATTCCTATTCTCGGGATGAAAAATCCCTTGTTCGTTAGATTATCAGATTGAACGTGCTTGTGAATTCCGTTTTAGAACCCATTCCCTTCCCGATTCTCGGGATGCCCGATTAGCTGCGGGCATTTGGTGAATTGTTTGAATTGAAGTGATTATTCGCTCATCGGCACAAAAAATTGTGGTCGAATGGAAAGTAGCTGCGACGGGACGAAGAATCCCTTGCATCCGTTGCTGATTTGGAGGGGATTGCTTCTCCCGACTTCGTCGGGGTCGCAATGACAGTCTTTATGAATAACGCTTTTCCCATTCAACCATTTAACCAATTAACCATTCAACCTTTCACGATTAACGAATATACGAATAACGGATAACGCCCTCTTCAACCCTTACACCCTTAACATTTAATAATATTTTCTCCCTTTGTTTTTTATCTTCCTTCTGGTTATTTTAGGACAAAAAAATAGGATTTATATTCCGTGAAGCGTTTTGCTTTTTACATTTCATTGATCATTTTGCCGATTTTAATTTTGGCCGCTTTGGAAGGCGGGCTGCGGCTTTTCGGCTATGGTAAAGACTATTCTTTACTCAAGCGGCAAGGAGACTACTACCTTCTAAATCCCGATTATCCGGCTAAGTTTTTTTCTCAAAACGATATTTCCATTCCCGAATTTGTGGCGCAGAAAATACCGGTACGCAAAGCTCGGAACACCAAACGTATTGTGTGTTTGGGCGGTTCGACCACCGAAGGTTTCCCTTTTGAAATCGACATAAATTTTCCTCATTTTCTACAATGTTATTTGCAAAAGCACTATCGGCAAAAGCATTGGCAGGTCATTAATCTCGGCCTTTCGGCTATCAATTCACACAGTGTGCGCAACATGGCAGGTGAAATTTTGAAGTTGCAGCCGGATGCGGTCTTGATCTACATGGGGCACAATGAATTTTACGGCGCCCTGGGTTTGGCTTCAGCCAGCGTGATCGGTTCGAATCCTTCTTTTGTCCAATTTTTGTTAAAATTGAAATCCTTTCGCATTTATCAGCTTTTGGACAATTTTATTCATCTTTTTAGTCCAAAGCCCAAGAAATCCGCAGCGACACTCATGGCCGCCATGATCAAAAAAAGCCGTATTGTGCCGGACTCGCCCGTGTATCGTAAAACGTTGCGCAACTTCAGAATTAATTTAAAACACATTGTCAGTACCTTTGAACAAAACCATATTCCTGTTTTAGTCGGTACGCTGGTCAGCAATTTAAAGGATCAGGAACCTTTGGGTTTTCCGGATTCGGATTCTGCTCTTGCCGTTTACGCAGCCATTCGGCAAGCTTTAAAAGAAAAAAATCGGGCAAAGGCCAAAATACTTTTGCAGCAGGCCGTTCAACGCGACAGCTTGAATCCTTTGCTCCATTATTTTTCGGGACAACTTTTTTACCAAAGCGGGCAGTTTGGCAAGGCAAGGCGGCAATTTCTTTTGGCTAAAGATTTGGATCAAATGCCGTTTCGGGCACCTTCGGCAATGAATGGAATTATTCGGCAGATCTGCCAAAACAGTGATGCGCAGCTTGTTAAAATCGATTCGTTGTTTGGCGCACATTCGCCGCACGGCATTACGGACAGCAGCCTGTTTCTGGAGCATCTGCATCCGAATGCGCAAGGTTATCAATGGCTGGCGTTTGGATTTTTCAATGCCTTAGCGCGCGCGGATTCCCTTTCTTTGCCGCCGAAATCGTGCGCCCGTTTTACCAATCTGGATGTGGCCATCGGTGAATTGAAAATTGCGGATTTGGTTTCGCACCCGCCTTTTAACGGCCGAACGCATTTTAAACCACACCGTTTTGAACCGTCCCTTGTGCAATCCCTTGCCTACCGTCATGTTTTCAAGGGCTTGCTCTGGGATGCCGCTCATTTGCAGTTGGGTGATTATTTTGAACGGCAAGGTCAAACATCGCAGGCTTTAAAAGAATATTTTACCGTGCTCGAGGCGGACTCGTTGCATTTTAGTGCGCTGTACAAAATCGGTGATCTGCTTTTAAAACAAAAAAAGATAAAAGATGCACTTGCCTTTTATGGCAAAGCCGTTTCCGCCCGGCCGAAGGTTGCTTTTTTAAAGGCTAAGCTGGCGCGCGCACTGCTTTTAAACGGGAATGAATCCGAAGCTATCGACGTTCTTAATGCTGTGATTAATACGCCATCGTTGCGGAGTCAGCTAAGTGGAAAGCAAATGGATGGTGTGCTGTATCTGAAAGCCATTGCTTTAACAAAGCTTGGAAAGGCAGCGGCAGCCCGCCGTTTGATGAAACGGCCGGCGGATGAATTCCCAAAAAAATTTAAAACAATGAATCAAAGTGGAAAATAAATTTGAAAGGAGAACGCATTATGTTGGAAGCAGGAATCGTTGCACCGGATTTTACCTTGCCAGATCAGAACGGGGAGCCGGTTTCGCTGGGGCAATTTAGGGGTAAATGGGTGGTGCTTTATTTTTACCCGAAGGACATGACGCCTGGGTGCACCACCGAGGCGTGCAATTTTCAAGAGGCTTTGCCCGATTTTCAGAAGATCGATGCGGTCGTTTTGGGCGTCAGTAAGGATTCGGTGGCGCGGCACAAAAAATTTGCCGAAAAATACAATCTGCAGTTTCCGTTGCTGAGCGATGCGGAAAGTAATGTGTGCGAAACGTACGGCGTTTACGGCAAGAAGAAACTTTACGGCCGCGAGTACATGGGCATCACGCGCAGCACGTTTCTGATTGATCCGGAGGGGAAAATCGTTAAGGTGTATCCGAAGGTGAAGGTTAAGACGCATCATGAGGAGGTGATGAAGGATTTACAGGTGCTGAAGGAGAGTTAGGCTCCGAGTAATCAAGTGTTTGCTCAAGGATAAAGAAAAATAGAGCTTGAGTAGCACCCTAAAGGGCGAAATTAATTGGGGTTCGTCCGGTTGTCCCCATCGTAAACGATGAGGCTAACAAATTAGCAGGATGAGCTTGCAGATTAGAGAGTTTGGTTGATTATTTTAAAATGTTAGCCACATCCTTTGGGATTTGGATTAAAAGGGATGAAGGGGGGAAATTAGAACTGAAAAGATTTTCATAGATTGAGTTTGAAGAAATGGATTTGGAATAGCGCCCTAAAGGGCAAAGATATTTTGGGGGATCGTCCATTTCCCCATCGTGAACGATGGGGCTAACAGTAATGGAATAAGTTTTTTAAGAGTTTTGAAAAAACGATCTTTTTGGAAGTGCTGAAATGTTAGCCACATCCTTTAGGATGTGGATGAAAGAGATAGAAAGGAAATAATTGAGGACGTTTACGTCCTTCTGATAAAAAGGAGGGAGGATAATAATGAAAAAATCTTTTACCAAACTTTATGTCCATTGTGTTTGGTCAACAAAGAACCGCGAAAAGATTTTGACAAAGCCCCTCCGTAAAAAATTGTTTGCCCATATAAAAGAGAATTGTGTTAAAAAGGAGATTACTTTATTGGAAATTAATGGGCATAACGATCATGTGCATTTTCTTCTTGATCTGCATCCCACGATGTCGCTGGCGGAAGTTGTTAATCTCGTTAAAGGAGAGTCTTCCCATTGGATTAATGAAAACAAATTGGCTTTGGGGCATTTTAACTGGCAAAAAAGATACAGCGCTTTTTCAGTGAGTCCTTCCGTTGTAGAAAAGGTTGTAAATTATATTCGGAATCAGGAAGAGCATCATCAAAAGTTGTCTTATTTGGAAGAACTAAAAAAATTTTATAAAGAAGCGGGGATTGAGTTTGAAGAAATAGATTTGGAATAGAACGCCCTAAAGGGCGAGAATATTTTGAGGGGCCGTTCGTTAACCCCATCGTAAACGATGGGGCTAACAAATTAACTGGATGAACGTTCAGATAAAAAATCAGCGTGACTATTGTTAACGTTTTAGCCACATCCTTTAGGACGTGGATTAAAGGGAAACGAAGGATGAATTATCAGGGCGTTTTCGTCCTTTTTACAGAAGTGAAGCAAAAATAAAAAGATTTTCTAAATAAGAAGGTTTTTAATAACGCCCTAAAGGGCGAAAATATTTGAGGTTCGTCCGGTTGTCCCCATCGTAAACGATGGGGCTAACAAACAAGTACTTTGAACATTAAATTCTATAATCGAAGATCGAGCGTTTGTCTCTAACATTTTTAGTTATTGTTTTCTTCCTTAAACATTCCACCTAACCCATTTGCTGTTAAACCTGGGGAAGTAAATTATCCTTGTGACTTTCAAAGATCTTTGGTCGGAATTTTCCAAATCACATCTTATTCGGCGAAATTTAAATACTTCGGTTAAAAAATATTTAAAAAACGCAACAATCTACCCACGTTAAAAAGCGCTTGCCTTCCAAAGGATTTGTTTTATTAAGTTTCATGTTTTAAAATAGATGTGGTCGTGGGACGTATCGGGGCACGTATACGGTATCAGCTCCGAATGCCAATATTCCAAAGTCACTATCTCATGAATCCATGGCGCAGCCGTAGTAACGAACTTTGGAATGACACTTTAACAATATTGATGAGAAAATCAATATGAAACCCAATCCTTCTGTTTCGCAAAAATCGCTGTTGATCTTTTTCTTCCTTTCCGGCTTTACGGCGACGGCTCTGCAAATTGTTTATCTGAGAGAATTTCTTTCTCTGTTTTACGGAAACGAGCTTTCCATCGGCTTATTCATGTTTAGCTGGATGCTCTGGACGGCGGTCGGTAGTTTTCTGTTCGGAAAGGTCAAACAACCCGAACGTTACATTCATGCCCATCTGTTTCTGTTCAGTTTGATCATTCCCGTAACTTCATTGGCTTTACAATATTTGCGATTTCAGGCGCAACCCGTTATCGGTACGTTGCCCGATTTGTTGTCCACACTGAGTACGGCTTTCCTGGCGCTGTTTTTATTCGGATTGTTTTCCGGCGGACTTTTTCCGTTGTACACCGGTTTACTTAAAAAGGCGCGGGCTCAAAGCGCCGAAATTTCCGGCGGACGCGTATACTTGTGGGAAACCATCGGCTCGGCGGTTAGCGGACTTTTGGCCGGACTTTGGCTGATTCGTCTTTTCTCCTCACGTGATTTGATCGTCGGTTTTGCTCTGCTGAATTTTTTGATTGCCTTTTATTTGGTTTGGATATTGGTGAACAAACAACGGGCCTTTTCGGCTTCCATGTTTGCACTTATTTTCTTAAGTGAAATGGTCATGTTTGTAAAATCGGATGCCCGCTTAACGGCTCGCTTTTGGGACGGCCTGCAAATTCAGGAAAGGCGTTCTTCCTATTACGGCGAATTAACCCTGACTTCCCTAGGCAAATCGCAAACCCTCTACCAAAACGGCGTGCCTCTTTTTACGGTTCCGGAAGAGCAAACCGCCGAAGAAACCGTTCACTATGCTTTGCTTTTGCATCCCCGTCCGCAAAAAATCCTGCTCATCGGCGGCGGATTTTCCGGCGCACTCTTTGAAGTATTAAAATACCAATCAGTTACTTCGTTGGATTATGTGGAATTAGATCCTGAGATCGTACGCCTTTACCGAAAACATTTTCCGGCCTTGTGGGATTCCTTGCAACGGGACGGCCGCGTTCGTTTTCATCTGACTGACGGACGTTTGTTTCTGCAAAAAACGTCCCAAAAGTTCGATGTCATTATTACTGCTCTGCCTGATCCGTTTACGGTGCAACTGAACCGTTTTTACACGCGTGAGTTTTTCCGTTTGGTAAACCGCCATTTACGCAAAGGCGGCATTTTTTCATTTCGAATTACCGGAGCGGAAAATTTTATCGATCAAAACCATGCCCGTTACATTCAATGCATTCACCGGTCGTTTCAACCCGTTTTCAGGCAAATGGCTTTTTTACCTGGTGGTAAAATTTATTTCT
>JALWEA010000509.1 GCA_027039465.1 Calditrichia bacterium
TGTCAAGGGTTACCTCAATTTTCTTTAATTTCTGTCCCTTGACAAGTTCAAAAAAGTTAATATCTTATCCAAAACGCCAGAAAAGGAAAATGTCTGGCTGTATGCCCGGTGTCGGCCGGACTTTTAAACATAACACCTATTCAACTCTAAATCAATATAAACGGCCCGCTCCATACAAAAAAAGGTGTAGCCGTTATCTCGCAGCTACACCTTCATTGTAGGGGGATTCAAAGAGAATAATTACTTATTCGTATTGATTTTAAACGGTAAATACAACGGACAAAAAGCAATAGCTCCCGTTATGAAAAAGATCAACCCGATCCAGCCCCAGGGGGTTTTCGGGCCAATGAACACAAGAGCGATTAAAATAACCCCGATAATTAACCGAATCATCCGATCCACAGCGCCTACATTTTTAATCATGATACTCCCCTTTATGTGATTGAAACACAAGATGATGTTTCTTCGGGAAATGCGCTTTAGTTAACGGTCTTCGGGTAAACGCTCACTCTTTTACGTGTCCGGTCTTTACGTTCAAATTGTACAATGCCGTCAACTTTGGCAAACAACGTATCGTCACCACCGCGACCCACATTTTCTCCCGGATGGATTTTGGTGCCGCGCTGACGCACGATAATGGAACCGGCGGTAACAAACTGCCCGCCGAAGGCTTTTACGCCAAGGCGTTTCGATTCGCTCTCGCGTCCGTTTCTGGAACTACCAACACCTTTTTTATGTGCCATTTTATGCCTCCTTTACTTCACCGGTTTCTTCGGCCTTGGGTTTGGCCGCAGCCGCCTTCTTCGCCCGTTTGCTGCCGATTTTATCGATGTGCAGCAACGTAAAATGCTGGCGATGACCGTTCTTCTTTTGGTACCCTTTACGGCGCTTTTTCTTAAAAACGATCACTTTCTTATCGCGACCGTGCTCAACCACCGTAGCTTCCACCTTAATATTTTTCACAACAGGCGTCCCGATATGGTGCTTGCCCTTATCGTCCGTGTAAAACAAAACACGATCTAAAGTGACTTTCTTACCGGGTTCTTCATGAAGCAAAGGCACCTTGATATTTTTATTCTGCTCAACGCGAAATTGTTGTCCTGCTATTTCAACAACAGCATACATGCTTTTCTCCTAAAACTAAACATTTTTCCCTTTAAAAAATCGAGCGTTTAATTTAAATACAATATTGCTCTTTGTCAAAACTATTTTAAGGCCTGATCCAATCGTTTTTCATCTTTTCGATCGTAAACCCGAAAAGCACCGTACGGAAGCGATTCGTCTTTAACCAATTTGATTTTTACCCAATATTTCCACATCAATTTTAACAACGGACTGTACATACCCTTCTTTAAATAATTGTACACATCCGGGCGCACATGAATGGTAATGCGCCGATCCCCGTTGGTCGAACGGTAACGCTGAATCCAACGCTCAATATCACCGACCACCGCATGAACCGTGGGCACCAGGCCGCTACCGTGACAGGTGGGACAGGTTTCCTTTAAACTTAGCAAAACCGGCGGCCGCACACGTTGACGCGTCATTTCCATCAATCCGAAACGGCTCATCTCCTGAATTTTGGTGATCGAACGATCTTTGGCAAATTCCTTTTTTAATTCCTGATAAACCTTACGCCGATTCTCCTCTTCCATCATATCGATAAAATCGATCACAATAATGCCGCCCAAATCACGCAAACGCGCTTGTCTGGCAATTTCGCGCGCCGCTTCCATGTTAATCTTAAAGGAATTGGTTTCATGATCTTTGCGTCCGATGTACTTTCCGCTGTTCACATCAATGGAAACCAACGCCTCCGTCGGCTCGATAACAATGTACGAACCGTTTTTCAGCCAAACCTTACTGTTGCCCATTTTCTCAATTTCGCGCTCAATATTGAAATAATCGAAAATGGGCACCATGCCTTTGTAATACGATATTTTGTCTTTCAGATGCGGCGCCACATCCTTAATGTACGACGAAAGTTCGCGCATCAATTTACGCGAATCCACCACCACCCGATTCACATCCGAAGTAAATAAATCGCGGATAATACTGGAGGCCATGCTCATGTCCTTGTACAAAAGAACCGGAGCTTCCTGCTTTTTGATCTTTTTCTCGATTTTGCGCCAGGTGGCAATTAAGTTGTTCAGGTCTTTACGGATCGCTTTGTCCGGCTTCCCTTCGGCAACCGTGCGAATAATCAAACCGAAATTCGGCGGGATAATTTGCCGCGCAATTTCTTTCAGCCTGCGGCGTTCCTTGCGATCCTGAATCTTTTTGGAAACGCCGATGTGCTTTTTGCCCGGAATCAGTACCAAAAACCTTCCGGGTAAAGCAATGTTGGTCGTTACCCGGCAACCCTTGGTGCCAATCGGTTCCTTAATAATCTGAACCAGAATATCCTGATCTTTTTTCAAATCGCGGTTCACATTAAAGCGGCGCTCCGACGCATGATGGTCTTTGTCCGCATGATCTTCGTCCTCGTAATCCACAAAATAATCCAGATACGAGGTATCGAAATCCGCAAAATGTAAAAAGGCATTCTGCTCGTGACCAATGTTAATGAAAGCCGCCTGCATTCCCGGTAAAACCCGGCTGACTTTGCCTTTGTAAATATCGCCCACCATCCGTTCGTACTCAGGGCGTTCAACAAACAGCTCAACCAGCTTCGAATCCTCGAGAATCGCTATTCGGGTTTCCTCGTTCGTCGCATTAATAATAATTTCTTTAGTCATAACCTTTTTTCCTGATATTTTTCAACTTCATTCAAGTTGATTTTTTGTTTTTTGTAAGATTTACAAACGCGCCCGCCGGCAATCCTGCCTGACCCTTCCCGGCTCCCGTGCAAAATCTTCATTCTTGTGTCGCTTTGAGGCCGCGCATCCGTAAACGATTCATCCTTGCAACTGAACCGCATCGTAATTCATTCCGGCCGCCAAAGTTCGGGTTTTAAACACCCGGACATCAACCCAATTTACGCAGAATTGCGCAAATGACCAAACACAGCCATCAAACCTATTTTTTTAAGCGACACCCTGGCATTCTTCTCCAGCCGCGGCGGGAGAAAAATCTCCTTAAAAATAGCAACGGACGAAAGGGATTCTTCATCCCCCCAATTAACAAGACTTCCACTATCGTCAGAATGACGGCGCGTCCGTCCCTCTTTACTTCCTTATTCTCAGGGCTATTCGGGAACCGAACGCTATTTCGCACATCAATGGTCGGGCAACAGCCTCAATTTAATATTTCGCCAAATCCACATAGCTGATATCCCATCCCAAGGATCGGTATTAACTATGAGTTAAAAGCCGTTAGCCCCAGCGTTTACGCTGGGGACAAAAAGTAAACCAAATTTCTTTTCCGCCCTTTAGGGCGTTATTTAATAAAAAATTAATAAAAAACATCCGTGCCAATCCGCCCGATCCGTACAATCCGTGTCCCAAGGAAACGCCCCGCCCATTATGTCCTTAACCCCAAAATTTGCGATAAAAAATGTTTTCTTCTTAACCCACCCTCTCTGCGTCGGTCGCAGGGAATGGGAGTAAGTTGAAACACACAAATTTCCGTTTAATATAAAACCAATAGCTTAAATATGATTCGTTCGGGATAAAGAACATAATCCTTTAATAAAAAACATCCGTGCCAATCCGCCCGATCCGTACAATCCGTGTCCCAAGGAAACGCTTCAGGATCGGAACACCCGCCCAAACCTTTTGAAATTACTTAAAAATTTAAATATTCACAGAGGAGAGTTGAAAATTTCTCAAATATTCAGCGGTAAAAGCAACACTACGCTTCAGGACGACAAAAAATCCAGCGGCGTTCCCTCGGAATCGTGCAATCGCACCAACTGACGTTTACGCACCACATCCACCTTTTCCGGATGCTCGAACACATATCGTACCAAATCATCAATCCGCAATGAGCGATGCTCCACATTGCGCGTCCGTACAATCACCCGTTTCCCCTTGCGCCGAATGTCGTCGATAAAAGGACGAATATCTAGTGATTTCATCCGCCCTTTGGAAAAGTGCTCCACCATCAACGATCGCGTACGGCGAATCTTGCGCAAGCGTCGATCGATTTCTTCTTCCGACAACGGAGATTGCTGGAAATGAATTTCGTATTCCGCCGCATTGATGATTTGGGATAAGGATGAAGCCTTGTCCACAATCGGCCGCACCCTGACGATTTTTAAACCGTCCGGCAAATACGGATTCAACAGGCGCTTTAAATCACCCGAAAACTTGGCCGAAATTTCCACGTCAAAATATTCAGCCTTACTTTGCACGCCCAAGGCCAACGGCTGTCCGAACGAAATTTTGGGCCGCGGATTGAAGCCCTGACTGTAAATTACCGGAATGCGCGCCCGCCGAAAAGCACGTTCAAACAAACGCGAAAGATCCAAATGAGACAAATAAGCCGCGTAACCCTGCTTGGTAAATTGCACCCGAAAACGCACAAAATCCTGCTCCGTCGTTTCGTATTGCGGAATTTCCGGCGTTTGCATGGATTCCAGGTTTAAATCGGGCTGCGGATTCAGCCGATCTTTTTTGTAACAATCGACGATTTCGGCGAATGCTCCTTTGCGCTGTAAACCGCATGCCAGGCAAGTGGCGCTTTTGCAATCCGGACTGGTCTGTTGGCTGTAAGCTTTGCGTCGTTCCTTAAGTAAAAAGCGTTTGCTGACGCCTTTGTCAATATGTTCCCACGGCAAAATGGCTTCTTCCGGAATTTCCGCGATAAGCGCTTCCGGGTCAAAACCGTGCTTCTGCAGCGTTTCCAGCCACAAATCGTAATTGAAATATTCCGCCCAGCCGTCGAATTTGGCGCCCTTTTGCCAAACTTCATAAATCACCGGCCCCATTCTTCGATCGGCCCGCCCTAAAAATCCCTCCAAAAAGGAAATTTTGGGATCGCGCCAACTCAAGCGCACGCGTCGTTCCCGTCCCAGATGCTTTTTAAGCACATCCACCTTGTGCCAAATTTCATCCACCGAGGCCTGACGCTCCCACTGAAACGGAGTGTGCGCTTTGGGTGAAAACGGTGAAATGGACAAATTGAACTGCACCCGACCGTATTGTTTGCTCATTTTAACCAGTCGGTGCACCAAATACGCGATTTCCGCCACATCTTCATCGGTTTCCGTGGGCAAACCGATCATGAAATAAAACTTGATCACTTTCCAGCCGTTCTGCAGTGCAATCTCAACCGACCGAAACAGGTCCTCCTCTGTGATATTTTTATTGATTACCTGCCTCAATCGTTCGCTGCCTGCTTCCGGCGCAAACGTAAAACCCGACTTCCGCACATCCGAAACAAAGGCCGCGATTTCTTCATTGAAACTATCCAAACGCATGGACGGAAAAGAAACATTAACCTGCGTTCCGGACAGCATCTTACGGCTGGCGGACATTAAATCCGTCAATCGGGAATAGTCCGATATGGAAAGCGATAAAAAAGAAACCTCGTTGTAGCCGCTGTTGACCAAACCCCGCTGCATCTGTTCCAGCACGTCACGCGCATTGCGCTCGCGAACCGGCCGATAAATCATGCCTGCGTTGCAATAGCGGCAGCCTTCGGTGCAGCCGCGCATCACTTCAATGGAAAGCCGGTCGTGGGTTACTTCGATCAGCGGTACAATCGGTTTGTCCGGGTAAAATTCCTGCTTTAAATCATTCACGATGCGCGTGCGGATCACTTCCGGAACCTCCGGATCGGTTGGCCGGACTTTCTGCAAATTTCCATCGGCATCGTAAACCGGCTCATAAAATGCCGGCACATACACACCTTGCAAGCGCGCCAAAGCGTGTAAAATTTCCCTGCGCGATTGACCCTGCGCCCGCCCCTGCTGAATAACGCGCACAATTTCCACCGAGGCCTCTTCACCGTCCCCGATCAAAAACGCATCGATAAATTCGGCCAAGGGCTCAGGATTACAACTGCACGGTCCTCCGGCAATAATAAACGGATGCCTGTCATTCCGATCTTTGCTTTTGACCGGAATTCCGGCCAAATCCAACATGTTTAAAATATTGGTGTAAGTAAGCTCGTACTGCAGCGTAAAACCGATCACGTCAAATTCAGCCAGCGGCGTAAACGATTCCAAACCGTACAAAGGCGTGCCCGTAGCCCGCAAACGTTCTTCCATATCGGGCCAGGGCGCAAACACCCGTTCGGCCCAGATGTCCTCATGTTTATTTAAAATATGGTAAAGTAATTGAAAGCCGACATAAGACATGCCTATTTCGTAGACATCAGGGAAGGCCAGGGCAACGTGACTTTTAATCGATTCCCGATTTTTTACAACAATATTTATTTCATTGCCAATATATCGCCCGGGCTTAAGAACGCCCGGTAAAATTTCCCTACGCAATTTATGTTCAATCGCAGGATTCTTCAAACCAATCTCCCAATCAATTCCACAATCCGTATCCGTATTTTTCTTTCCATTCCGGCTAAAACGAGCAAACCGTACCTAAAGTTTCACAATGGAATTTATTGAGCCATGATGTCCTGAATGCGTTTGACAATGGCAGGAATATTTTTGATGCTGTCGGGCACGACAAAAATCGTATCGTCCCCGGCAACCGTGCCCATAATATGGCTGTTATCCAAGCGATCCAAATAAACGGCCACCCCCTGAGCGCGTCCAGGCATGGTACGTACCACAATCACATTCTCATTGTGCATCACATTTACGATTTCCATACCGATCACATGGGCAATAGCCCGTGAATTTTCATCCTGATGAAGGATGTATTTGTAACCGTCCTCATGCGGTATGCGGATGATATTCATTTCATGAAGATCGCGTGAAAGCGTTGCCTGTGTTACATCAAACCCTTCGTTACGTAATTTGTCCAGCAAGTCTTCCTGACTGGAAACGATTTGGGTCGTAACAATCTCTTTGATTTTTGACTGTCTCAAAACTTTAGAATGCATATATCTCACCTCATTTTAATACCATTAAAAAACAATGCGCTAAATCCCATAATTATTAAAATTAGATATTTTTGATATTTATTCCAAAAATTTTTATAATTTTGCTTTTTTTTACTTCTTTGCGTGTAAACCCGTTCCGTTTTTTGAATTTTTCCGCTCTTCTCACAAAGCCCAAAATTTCCTCATTCGATTTTCCTGCAAAAATCAAATACGACATTGCAGAATCAACCTTCTCTCCGTTTATTCCTGAAAATGCCCGTTTGCAATGCGCTTGCTCTTTCCTTAACTTTAGGCGCAAAAAATTTCAATGCTTTAACCTCGGAAAGGTTTTTATGAAACGTATATTGGCCCTTTCTCTGATGACATTCCTTTTGTTTTCCTGTGTTAGTCAGGTCACTAAAAAAGAATCAACCGAAGAAAAAACAATGGTCAAACCGGGCTTAACGGTTCTGACAACCGCGTATGTTTTAAAAGATCATGTAGTTCTGCGAAAAGGTCCTGGCAAGCAATTTGCGGCCGTTGGCGAACTGCAGGACGGCGATCAGGTGAAAATTACCGGTAACAAACACGGTTGGTACCATATTATAACCGACAAAAATAAGATTGGCTGGGTACGCAGCAATCTGGTCGGCCCGCGTATTTTAAGCCGTACTGCAATGGCCGCCGCTTTTAATGACAGCATTATGAATCATTTTGACGCCAAACTGTACATTGATAAAAATCACCCTTATCAGGTCATCTATTTGGAAACCACGGAACCGAGCATTGCCAAAGCAAAAAAGATGGCGCGCGTTGTGGGCAAAGCATTTCAGAAAAAAGTCTATCCTGGTAAAATTACCGTTAATCTCATACGTCCGAATCAAAAGAAATACTTTGCACAGGTTATTTTAAAGCCTATCGGCTTGGCTCGCATCCCCGT
>JALWEA010000510.1 GCA_027039465.1 Calditrichia bacterium
CCGGCTCTTGGACGACCATCTCTCGGATTTCGTTTAGAATCGGTTCTGTGAAATTTTTTCCATAGATTTCCATACCCCGAATATAACATATTTACCCCCCTGTGTCAAGTGTGTACCCGGCTCAGCTGCTACCGCAGGGAGGGATGCCCAATTAGCCGCGTGCATTCGGTGAATTGTTTGAATTGAAGTGATTATTCGCCAACTGGCACGCAAAATTGTGGCCGAATGCCGAGTAACTGCATCGGAACGAGGAATCCCTCGGAAACCGGACGCGGTCAAAGGCAACCGGTTGTCGAGTAGAGACCGCGCCAGCGGGATCGTATCGAGACACGGTTGCCGTACCAGTTCCAAGTTCCCAATTCATCCATGTCACTATCTTAATAATCCATGGCGCCAGCCATGGTTCCCGGCCTCGCGATGACAATCCTTTACGATTAACGAATATACGAATAACGGATAACGTTCCCCTTAACCCTTCAACTCTAAACTCTTAACTTCCTTCCATCACCAAATCTTTTTCAATGCGCAAATTGCCGATAATAAATTCCTGACGATCCTGCGTATTCTTTCCCATGTAATAGGAAAGCAATTTTTGCACCTGCGTTTTGCTGTCCAAAACCAACGGCGCCAGTCGGATGTCTTCGCGGATAAACTGACGGAATTCTTCGGGAGAAATTTCGCCCAAGCCTTTAAAACGCGTAATTTCCACCCCTTTGCCCAATTCGTTAACCGCCTGCTGTCGTTCTTCTTCGCTGTAACAGTAAATAGTCTTCTGCTTGTTGCGCACCCTGAACAAAGGCGTTTCCAAAATAAACACATGACCGGAACGCACCAATTCCGGAAAAAATTGCAAAAAGAAAGTCATCAGCAGCAGACGTATGTGCATGCCGTCCACATCGGCGTCGGTAGCAATAACCACGTTGTTGTAACGCAGCCCATCCAGCCCGTCTTCGATGTTTAAGGCATGCTGCAACAGATTAAATTCTTCGTTTTGGTAAACCACTTTGCGCGACAGCCCGAAACAATTCAGCGGTTTGCCGCGCAGGCTGAACACCGCCTGGGTTTGCACATCCCGCGCCTTGGTGATGGAACCGCTGGCCGAATCGCCTTCGGTAATGAACAGGGTCGATTCGAACCGGCGTTCGTTTTTCAGGTCGGTGTAATGGATGCGGCAATCGCGCAGCTTTTTATTGTGCAGATTGGCCTTTTTAGCCCGCTGATTGGCTAACTTTTTAATGCCGGCCATTTCTTTGCGTTCGCGTTCGGATTGCTGGATTTTTTTCAGCAAGGCGTCCGCCGTTTCCGGATTGCGGTGCAGATAGTTATCCAATTCGGTTTTGATGAAATCGAGAACAAAATTACGCACCGTGATGCCCTGGCCGTCCGGAGCAATGTGCGTGGAGCCCAGCTTGGTTTTGGTTTGTGATTCGAACACCGGCTCCTGAATGCGAATGCTGATAGCGCCCACGATGGAAGCGCGAATGTCCGCCGCATCAAAGTTCTTTTTGTAAAATTCGCGAATGGTTTTAATGATGCCTTCCCGAAAGGCTGCCTGATGCGTCCCGCCCTGCGGCGTGTACTGCCCGTTAACAAACGAGTAGTAATCTTCGCCGTACTGGTTGGTGTGCGTAAAAGCCACTTCGATGTCTTTGCCTTTAAAATGAATGATGGGATAACGCAGCGTTTCGGGATCGGTTTTATCGCTCAACAAATCCAGCAAGCCGTTTTTGGATTGGTAACGTTTGCCGTTTAAAACGATGGTTAAACCGGCGTTCAAATAAACGTAATTTTTAATTTGATTTTCAATGTACTCCAGCCGGAATTGAAAATTTTTAAACACCTCGGGATCCGGCTCAAAATAAATCAGCGTTCCGTTTTTTTCATCGGTCTTTTTGATCTTGTGATCGTGCTTGAGAATGCCGTATTCAAATTCCTGAATCTTTGTTTTGCCGTCGCGCACGGATTGCACGCGAAAATATTTGGACAGCGCATTAACCGCCTTGGAACCGATACCGTTCAAACCGATGGACTTTTGAAAGACCTCGCTGTCGTATTTTCCGCCGGTGTTAATCTGCGCGACGCATGCGTAAACCTTGCCCAATGGAATACCGCGTCCGTAATCCCGCACTTTGGCCGAGTGCTTAGTAATGGTCACTTCGATCACCCGCCCGAAGCCCATCATAAATTCGTCAATGGAATTGTCAATGGTTTCTTTCAAGAGAACATAAATACCGTCGTCCGGCGAAGAACCGTCACCCAGTTTACCGATGTACATGCCAGGACGCAGGCGAATGTGCTCGCGCCAGTCGAGTGATTTAATAGAAGCTTCGTTGTATTCTGCGACTTTCGTTGCCATACTGTTTCCTAAAATTAACGCGTTTCAGTGATAAACGTTTTGATTTTTTCATTGTTCGGTCGTTGTAAATATTTTATCATTTTAAATGAAATCCCGAGAATTGGGATGGGATGAAAAATCCATTATGCCCGTTGCTGCTTTGGAAGAGATCGCACCGTCACTCGTTACGCTCGCTCCTATTATTCAAATGTGTTGGGCTGTCATTCTGAATGGAGCCCCGAGAATCGGGACGGAATGAAGAATCCCTTGTTCGTTAGATTGTTAGATTGAACGTGCTTGCGAATTCCGTTTTAGAACCCATCCCCGGCCCTTCCCTACGACCCGTAGGGAAGGGTGCCCAATTAGCTGCGGTCATTTGATAAATTGTTGAATTGAAGTTTTTTTCTTGCCCAATAATGTGAAAGATCACTTCCGATTACCGAGTGACTGCGAAGAAACGAATAATCCCTTACGTCCGTTACTGCTTTGTAAGGGATTCCTCGTTTTAACCCACCCCCATCCCCTCCCTGCTACCGCATGGAGGGGTGCCACGTTAGGAGTGGCCAGTTGGCGAATTATTGAATTGAAGGCATTTTTACCCAATAATGTAAAAGATCACGTCATATTGCCGTACCAGTTCCAAGTTCCCGGTTCCTAATATCCCATTTAACCATTCAACCCTTCCACAAATAACGTTCCCCTTAACCCTTCAACTCTTAACTTTCTCCAAATTCCCAGTTCCTAGTTCCCAGTTACATTTGTCGGGCATAATATCTCTAAAAATATCAAAGCAAAACAGTAGTACAAATGTACTACATTTTTATCGGAAATTCAAGGCGCCCCCGATGAATGAAATCTCAAACAGGCAACGTAATCTTTTTGTATTTGGATTATTTTTTCTTGTTTGAAATCCGATTTAATTGCATCTTAATTGCGAATCGTTCGTAAGACGAAAAAAAAGCAATATCCGAAATTTTATGAGTCACTTAAAACCAAATTATCAGGAACTTACCTTTTTAAGCCGTTTGCGCCGTTCGGCCGAACTTTTCCAACAGGCCGGGCAAAAGCGGAAACAGGCTCTTTTTTTCTTAACCGGGTTTTTCGGTTTCTTTCTGGTTCTGATCGGCGGCACGTTGCATCACACGCCTGCTTTTTGGTTCTTTTTAATCGCGCTTGTTTATTTTTGGGCAAAATCGAACCGAATCATTTTGCGAGCCTTTGATCCTCCCGAAGAGCTGTATCTTGTTTTGTTTTTTATCGGCGGATTTTTTGAATGGTGGCTTTTAAAATTTGTCCCTGCTGGGCACGGCTTACATTTCCCTTTGTATTTAAAAATTTTTTACGGCATTAATCTTTTTGTGATGGTTTGGGCGGCCGGTCTTCTTTTATCCAAAGAGGGGAAGGGCGGTTTTGCACCGGTTGTCGCTTACGGACTTCTCTTTTTCATCAGCCATGAATTAATTTTCTTTTCTCATCCGCTTTATATTTTTTCGTTCCTTTATTTATTTCTGTTTTTCGGTTTGTTGAAGCGCAGCCGTTGGTTGGAAAAACTAACCCGCATCGAGTTAGGCTTGTACCTCATCCTTATTTTTATTATTTACGTCAATTTTCAATATCCGCAATTTTTTGATGCGGCCAAATCAATTGCCGAGCACAGCAGCAACGGCATTTTTCTTTATTCCCTGCCCGCATTTTTGTACTACTTCGGAAAAATTTACCTGATCGTGCTCATGATCCGCATCCCCTTGGTACTGGTTTACAATTACGCGCCCATTTCGCGCAAACTTTGGATTGCCACGCTTTTTCAGTCCACCATTCCGCAAATCATTCAATTGGTACTGCTGCTGTTTATTTTCTACCTGTTCATTGCCGGTTGGCAGGCTAATAATTTAAGAGAAGCCATTTACCAGTTAACGCGTAAAAATCCGACAACCTTGCAATCCGATTCCGTCCGAATACAAAAGGTTTCCGGCGACGCTCTATTTGCAAAAACAAACGCCAAACAAATCTACACGCAAAACATGGGACTTTTGTTTTTCAATGAGGATTCTTCGCATTCCGATGCCTTTTACCTTTTTTTCACCCCAAAATTCAAATACAAAAACCGTTCGGATTCGCTTTACATGGTAAAAGTGGACGAGGCATTTTTGCGCTACCTTTACAAAAGCACGCATTTCATGATCAGCAGCGGCATTGCCGCTTACCGTTACAAACCGAACAGCCTCATGGCTTATTTGTACCATTTAAAATTTTGGCAGGCCGAGCCGTTTCGCATCAATCCTATCGGCATCGTTAATCCCCTGATGACCCGGCCGGCTTCAGCGGCCGTCATTTGGTCAAGTGCAAACGGCGCTGTCAGCAAGGCTAAATTTTACAGCTATCGCACTTCGGACATTATCCCCATTGTGGTCGGACGTTTGTTTTTGCCCACGGGCCGCAAAGACGAATATTTTACCTTTGATGTTTTTTACAATGCCAGTGAGCTCTTTCAGTGGAACTTTTTAACGCAATTTTTAGTCGTTTTGGCATTGTTTTTCTTTTTTCTGAATTCATTAGTCATCCGCCGTATGGCACGCTTCGGGAAGCAAATCAATCAGTTGATTGTCGAAAAATTTGCCGTGCTTCGCAAGGGTGTGCGCGCTATCGCGGCGGGTAATCTGGATTACCATGTTAAAATTTACGGTGAGGACGAATTCAGTGAGTTTGCCGATCATTTCAATCAAATGTCTTCCGCTTTAAAACGCTTCATGAATGAGGCGCGCGAAAAAGAACGCATGGATCAGGAGCTGAAAATCGCCCATGAAGTGCAGTTGAAAATGCTCCCCGAAAAGTTGCCCGAAATTCCGGGTTACCAAATTGCCGCCGATTTGACCACGGCCAACGAAGTGGGCGGTGATTTCTACGATGTTTTCGCCTTGGACGATCATCGTTTTCTAATTGCCGTCGGTGATGTTTCCGGCAAAGGCATGTCCGCCGCGTTTTACATGGCACAGCTCATCAGTCTGCTGCGCTATTCCACAAAATTCACCACCGATTTGAGGGATTTGACCGTTCGTTTAAATGAATACATGAGTAAAAATGTGTTGGATCCCAATATCTTTGTGACCGCTATTTTCGCTATTTTGGATTTCTCAGACCATAAATTCGAATTCATTCGCGCCGGGCACAACCAACCCGTTTTAATTCGCCCAGGACATAAAACACCCGTGAAGGAAATCAAAAGCAAGGGATTGGCTTTGGGCATGACGCCCTCGGAAGCGATCCTGAAAAAGAATCTGCGCAAAACCTCGTATACCTTTACCCCTGGAAGCACTCTTGTTCTTTACACCGACGGTTTTACCGAAGCCACCAAGAAAGTAGGAGACAAAAACGTGATTTACGGAGAAGAACGTTTTAAGGAACAGTTAGCCCGCTGCGCTCTTTTGCCCCCTGCCGAGTTCATTGATTGCCTGAAAAAGGATTTACAAGCTTTTTACGGCGATGCCCCCCGTTTTGACGACCAGACGATTGTGGTTTTACAACGGACAAAATGAAATTCACTTTGAATTTTTTCGTTAATAAAGTTTTTCCTGTTCCGAAGTAGGGAATTCTATTGCGTTCACTTTGTTTAATTCATATTTTGAAAAAACTTTATTAGGCTTTTCAGGAGCCCAAAATTCGGTTTAATGAAGGTGTTACTATAATGCCAAAACTTATTTTAGTCAACAACGGAAATGAAAAACGCAATTCTGTCATCACCAATTTTTCTCATGATCTTGGTTCCCTGATTCGCATACGCGGTTTTCAGTTTAAAAAATATTTTGATGATCTTGGCCATTTGGTCGCCCTGGATTGGTTCTCGTTTTTACGCAGGGAAATGCTCTTTACCTTGCAGTTCGATCGTCCCGATTTACCGCTCTATTCTCAAATTGAACCTTTTTTGGAAGATATTTTAAGAGAACTAAGTATTTTCCAATTAATTGATGTTTTTCTTTTTGACGAATTGGGCCTAATCGAACCGTTCGTCAAACCGTTGCAGCAACAGCTCATTACCATCTTTTCATCAAAGCATTCCGTAATTGCAACGGTAAACCGAACAAATCGGGATAAAATTGATTATTTAAATCGAATAAAGGATATCCAATACCAAACCATTGATGAGCAAAATAACGACAAATTCTATTTGAAATTAATCGGAGAATTATATGACCGTTAAAGCAGGGAAGCGTTCACAAAAACTCAGCAAAAAAGAAATCAAAGAGGTTTTGCGGATTCTGGAAGAGGTTTACGGAGGAACCAAAACGGCTTTAAATTACGAAACGCCTTTTCAGTTGCTCGTTTCCACCATGTTGGCTGCTCAAAGTACGGACAAACGGGTCAATATCATTACTCCCGAATTGTTCAGGCATTATCCCGATGCCGCATCCATGAGCAAACTTTCCGAAGAAGCTTTGCAGGAATACATTAAAACAGTGGGCCTTTACAAAGCCAAAGCCAAAAACATTTTGGCCACTAGTAAAATTTTAGCGGAAAAATATGACGGCGACATTCCTTCCACCCGCGAAGAATTAATGCAACTGCCTGGTGTGGGGCGTAAAACGGCCAATGTTGTATTGAGCATCGCTAAAAAAGTTCCGGCCATTGCGGTCGATACCCATGTTTTTCGCGTGAGCAATCGCATCGGCCTGGCCCATGCGGACAATGTTCTTGAAACCGAAAAACAACTCATGCAAAACATTCCCAAAGAAAAATGGTCGGATGCTCATCATTGGCTCATCTGGCACGGTCGCAAAATTTGTCGGGCGCGCAATCCGTTATGCGATCAATGCCCCATTGCCCATTTGTGTCTGTTCAACAGGAACAGAGAACAATGAGTTCAAACGGCTTTTCGGCTCTTTGGCCAAATCCGTTTTTAAAACCATTTACGGTTAACAATTCAAATGAAATAAACAAAAAAGGAATAATAAGTTTAAAATTGTTTCTTTCACAGTATTTGAATTTAGCTTGTAAAGTGCGAAGATTATGATTTCAATTGTCCCGTTCGGGACAAACATTCTGTCAGGAGGTATTTGTCCCACATTTGAAAATGTGGGTTATTATCGGAATTCCCTGACGGGAATTTCTTCTAAATCAAACGACTGTAAAACAAATGAAAATGGAGTGATAGAAAAAGGGATGACGTAAAAAATTTTCTGAGATTTATTGATAACGTCGTGCGTCAGCATATTGAACCACATAAATGATCCCGAAGGGATCAAATGACAATAGCCCACCAATTCATTGGTGGGAAAATAATGATTGTTGCATCCCGATTCCAGTCCTGTAAGGACGTCTGAAAAGGCAACTTACCCAAATTCAAATTTCAATTGTCCCGTTCGGGACAAACATTTTGTCTAGAGATATTTGTCCCACATTTAAAAATGTGGGTTATTATCGAAATTCCCTATCGGGAATTTTTGTCACATAAACCTTTTTAAAAAGAACGAAACGGATTAATTCAGGAAATAGATTCAAATTATTTTTTCGGATTTTAATTCTGACCTATTTAAAAT
>JALWEA010000511.1 GCA_027039465.1 Calditrichia bacterium
GCCCCAACTGTTAAGCAGCTCTTCGAGGACAATCCCGTTTAACCATTCTTCGGAAAGTATTAAAACGGGAATATTTTTAAGTTCCGCGTTAAAGCCCAAACGAATGATTTCCGCAGGAGGATTGGCCGTTTCCATAGGCAGGGTGAAAGAAAAAGTGCTGCCCGAATCGGAGCTCTCAAAATCCATTGAACCTTTTAAGGAACGGACCAAACGGGTTGCTACAAACAAACCGGGATAGGCCTCGCGCAGTTTCTCCGTAGCTTTTGCCGAAAGTTTGTCGATTTGACCAAACAACTGTTTAAGTTCTTTTTTCTTTTGAGCATCCAAACCTTTACCCGTGTCCCGAACAAGAAATCTCAGTTTCAAACTGGCGTTATTATCGCTTACTTTTTCCACCTCGAGCGTTACGGAACCCTTTTCCGTGAATCGGCAAGCATTGTCAAGTAAAATAAATAAAACATGGCGCAAATAATTGGGCTCGCCTTTAACAAATTCGGGAATATCCGGGGGCAGGCGGAAAATGAGTTCAATCCCTTTTTTACCGGCCTGAACACCGAAAGGAGAAAGTGCGTCGTCAACACATTCCCGCAAATTGAATTCAATAAAACGTGCGGGGATTTGTTCGATTTTGTTTTTGAAATGGGCAATGGTCTGCAAATCGTCCAGCGAATTGGCAATGTGTTGTGCATTGAGCGTAGCCAATTGCAAATACACATCATGCTCCTGAGAAATATCAGCCTTCTGCAATAATTCGAAAATTTGAAATAAATTGTTAAGCGGAGTGCGGATTTCTTCGGCCAATAAGCCGATTTGTGTGTAGCGGTACTGGGTGTTTTCTTCCTTCTCTTTCAGTTGGTTTTTGAAGCTGTTCTGTAATTCTTTGATTTCATGTTTGAGACGGTAATAGCGATCGTAAGCTTGCAAAGCGCTACGATAAGTGGAAATGAGAAGTTGGGCAAGTTGTTTTTTGTTTCCCTGAACCGGGTAAATGCGTTTTAAAACCGAAACAAGAACATCATTGCCGTTTTTTTGATCCACTTTATTATCCCGAGCATGCAAAACATCTTCAACGAAATTGATGAATGTGTCGGGATCGAATTCTTTTAAAAACAGATAATCGGCCTGGCTTTCAATGATTTTGAAAATTTCCGTGGGCTCATTGAGTGTGGTCATTAAAACAATCGGCGTTGTTTGCCAGCTTGCATCTTGCTTTAATGTTTTACAAAGGGTGGGGCCGTCCATTTCCGGCATCATAATATCGCTAATGATCAAATCCGGCGCGTATTCCGTTAATGTCTGCAAAGCCAATCGGCCGTTTTCGCAATTGCGTACATCAAATCCGTTTTCCTGCAGAATTTTTGTAAGTAAAAACCGTTGTGCCGCGCTGTCTTCAACAACTAATATTTTTGCTTCCATGATAGTTTCCGGTTTCACTCTTTCTTTTGTTTTTTAGCGTTTATTTTCGCCGCATATTCGGGATAAAGCTTATTCAGACACTCCGGACATAAACTATGCGTGAAGGTCACATCCGAATGTTTCTCAATATATTCCTCCACTCGATGCCAATAGCCGTCGTCATCGCGAATTTTGTGGCAATTGGAACAAATCGGCAGCATGCCTTGCAATTGGTTGATGGTGTTCAGCGCTTCTTTAAGTTCTCTGTTGATGCGTTCCAATTCTCTGTTTTTGTAGAGAATCGTTTCGTAGGTAGACAGCAGTAAGTCAATAATTTGCATTTGTTGAGAAGCAATGGAGTAGCGTTGTCCGGCAAACATAACTTCGAATTTCAATTCGGGGCCGTTTGATTCGCGGATTTTTTTATTGGCTAAGATGTATTCAATGCGATTCAGCAGAATATCCAAATTGTACGGCTTGATGATGAAATTATCGGCACCGGAGCCCAAGCCTTTTACGATATCTTCGGGTTCTTGAAGAGCGGTTAATAAAATAATGGACACATCATTAAATTTGGGATTGGCTTTAATGGTTTTGCAAAGATCAAAACCGCTCATGCCCGGCATAATAACATCGCTGATAACAATATCAAAGGGTTCGTGCTCAAGCGTTTCCAGCGCTTCTGCGGCATTAAAAGCCAAGGTAACTTTGAAGCCGGATTTTAATAGGTCGTGCTTTAAATGCAAGGCTTGCGTCTTGGAGTCTTCCACGACCAAAATTTTTATGTCTGAAGGATTCATTAAAATACTCCTTTTCCCCTTAACGCATCGGGATTTAAAAAAACTCACGCATCTTTTGAGCAATTTCTTCCGGAGACATAATATACGTTGCTCCGTTTAAACGAATGGCCTCTTTGGGCATGCCGAAAATGATGCTCGTCTCTTTATTTTGAGCAAATGTAATACCGCCTTTCTCCTTGATTAATGCCAATTCTTTGGCGCCGTCTTTACCCATGCCTGTTAATAAAATGCCCATTGCCCGATTGCCGTAAACTTCCGCAACCGATTTAAACAGAAACGAAGCTGAAGGCTTTACATTGTGCATGGGTGGTTCGTTCACCAATTTGAATACTTTTTCCCGACTAATCGTTAAATGATAATTGTCCGGCGCAAAATAGACGACACCAGGTTGGGGCTTTTCTCCGTTTTTGGCAACTTTAATGGGCAAGGGACAATCGTTTTGCAACCAACCGATTAAAACGGATAAAAAATTAGCGGGCATGTGCTGTACAATAACAATGGGCACATTCAGATGCTTTGGCAGAAAGGATAGAAATTTATCCAAAGTTTGCGGCCCGCCGGTAGATGCGCCGATGGCAATAATTTCCACCCTTTTATTCTGTTTGCTCTTGCCAACGGAATCTGTTTTATTAGGCTTTAAAGCGAGGCTATTTAGTAACTGTCCCGGTGTTTTATGATTAGCAACTTTTTCGATCAGAGTCGTTAATTCGTTAAGCCAAAATTCGAATTCGGGATGCCCCAGGCGTAGCTCTATTTTCGGGAAAACCACTGTGTTTTCAATTTGAGATAATTTTTTTTGGTCTTCGGTACAAACGATAATCGGGGTCTGGAATTTCTTGCGCAAAAAACGGACCCCGTCCATATTGCACTTTTGACGCGATTGCTGAAAAAATAAAATCACATCCGGTGCAGACAGTTTCAGAGCCTTAAGTTCGTTTAAATCGTTATTAAGCGATTGGACAACCCGAAACTTTTTATTTTTGCCCAATGCTCCTTGTAAAAGTCCTTTGTCTACCGCAGAATTCGCAACAATTAAAATATCGATCATTTTTCCTTCTATTATTAATGCTTTTAAATTTCAGATTATTTTGCTTTTAGCTTCTAAATTAATTTTTCGATCAGTTCAAGCAACGATTTTTGTTCAAACGAGCTTTTAATAAAATAGGCCGTGGCTCCGCTTTCCATACCTTTCTTCCGATCTTTTTCCGAACCGAGAGAAGTCAGTAAAATTAAGGGAACCGATTTTAGCTTTTCATCTTTACGCACGTTTTTGGTTAACTCAAAACCGTTCATTTCCGGCATTTCCACATCGGAAACAATCAAATCGAATTTTTGTTGATGTAATATTTCCCAGGCTTGCGCTCCGTTAATGGCGGTTGTTACATCATAGCCGGCGCCTTCCAATACGTTTTTAAGCAGTACGCGTGAGGTGATGGAATCTTCGGCAACTAAAATTTTTTTCTTTTTAACCGCAGCATCTTCAACTTCCACCCCGGAAAAATCCGAGCCGCTTTGGAACAGATCACTTGTGTTCAGCACAGGCACCAAAGAACCGTCCCCCAAAATAGTCGCTCCGGCCAAGAAGCGGACTTCTTCCAGCGGCGGATTCAAACGCTTCAGCAAAATTTCCCGTTCATCCGCAATACGATCCACAATTAAAGCCATGCGTTTTTGTCCCCAGTTCAAAATGAGCACGTTCAGCTTTTTGTGCGGATCGATTTGCACGGGTTTTAAATCCAAGAGAGAGGCCAATTCGAAAACGGGAATGTTACGCCCGTTTACGTTAATGACTTTGCTGCCTTCAATGGATTTAAGTTTGGTCGGTTCAATGCGCAAAGGCGCTTCGACAATGCGCGTCGGAATGATATAACGTTGATTCGATACTTCGATTAGAATACCGCGGCTGGTTGCCATGTTGAGCGGTAATGTAATCAGAAACGAACATCCGAACGGAGCGTTATTTTCGATTTTAACCGTGCCGCCCAATTTTTCCACATTTTCCGCAACCACTGCCATGCCCAAACCTCGTCCGGAAAGGCGGCTTACTTTTTCGGATGTGGAAAAACCCGATTTGAAGATCAACCCTAAAATTTGTGATTCCGTGTACTGCTGTAATTCTTCCGGCTTGACCAAATTTTTCCGTAAAGCGCTTTCCTTGACTTTTTGCAAATCAATACCCCGACCGTCGTCGGAAATGCGAATAACAATATTCTGTTCGCGAGGAGGCAGAACTTCGATGGTAATTTTGCCTTTTTCCGGTTTCCCTTTTAATAATCTTTCTTCGGGGTGTTCAATGCCGTGATCAATACTGTTGCGGATGATATGAATGAGAGGGTCTTTTAGTTCTTCCAATACATGCTTATCCAGTTCAATTTCACCGCCGATAATTTTTAATTCGATTTGTTTATTCAATTCACGGGCAATACTGCGGGTTGATGTTTGCAGATAGTTGGTAATCGTGCTAAACGGGAACATCATCAGTTGACGGATGTCCGTTAAATGATGCTCAATCAAAGCCGAGATCTGATGTTTGTCATTTTCAAGCGTTGTGTAAAATTGCAATAGATGTTTTTCGAACAGGTAAACATTTTGCAAATTGGCATTAAGACTGTTAATAATTTGATCCAACCGATCACTGTGTTTGGCCTCCGACGAGGCAAACTGCTTGGAATAAGCAACCGCATCCTGCAACTGATTTACCAAGTTTAGCCACTTTGATTTGTTCTCTCTGAGAAAATCGTTAAGCGTACGAATGTTCTTTACGTAATGGTCGGTTTTTAATTTAATCATTAACAATTCTTCGGATTGATTCATCAGATGATCGATGCGTTTAAATGAAACGCGAATCGTGTCCGATTGGGAAACGGATGGTTTGGTACTTTTTTTAGTTACCTTTTTTTCTTTGGGTTTATTCTGTGCTTTTTGAATTTCTGCCGGAGGCGGCGTTTGCGTCTGCTTTTTGGGCTCAACCGGCGTCTCTTTTTTTTCTTCGACTTGCGGTTTTTCTTCTTTGGGAGCTTCCGGCGTTTTAACGGGTTCCGATTTCTTGGTTTCGGGCAGTTCGCCTTTCAAAGCTTTTTGCAGATTTTCAAGAACTTCGAAATCCACTTCCTGATCAGGATCGTCATCATGAATCAGTTCGCTTAACTCTTCCACACCCGCCAACAGAACATCCAAAAGTTGGGGCGTAATTTCCATTTCGTTGTTTTTAATGCGCGAAAAAATCGTTTCCATTACTTGGCATAATTCTTCAATTCCGGAAAAATTGACCGCGCGGGCCGCCCCTTTCAAACTGTGCGTGGTGCGGTAAATCTGTTCCAAAAGCTCGGGATTGGCATTATTTTCCAGTTCGACCAATCCGCTGCTTAAAACATTCAGATAATCTTCCGCTTCACTTTTAAATATTTCAATAAGTTCTTGTGTAAAATCCTGATCCATGGTTTCCCCGGATTACAATTTGTATTGTGAAATCATTTCTTTCAAATTAATGGCCGTTTGTTTAAGCCCGGTAATCACTTCTTCCATTTGACGCATGCCGTCCAAGTTTTGCGCCGTTGCCTGTTTAATGTTTTCCATGGCTTCTTTAATTTGTGCCGTGCCCTCCAATTGCTCGTGGCTGGATTCCGCCACTTCCGATACCAATTGAATCATTTTGTCAATGGAATTGGAAAGCAATTCTACGGCGTTGTTGACCATGCCCATGTGTACCGAGCCTTCGCTCACGATTTTTCCCGTTTGTTCCACCTGCATTACCGAACGGGTCACCGATTCCTGAATGGCATCCAAAATGGAACGAATTTGTTGCGTGGCTTTCTTCGATTGTTCCGCCAAGTTGCGCACCTCATTGGCCACCACGGCAAAACTGCGTCCGTATTCTCCGGCTTTGGTCGCTTCAATGGAAGCATTGATGGCCAAAATATTCGATTGCTCGGCTATTTCCTGAACGACGGAAGTGATTTCACTAATGGTTTGACTTTGTTTGCTTAAATTGACCATACTGTTGGCCACTTCATCGATTTGGGTTTTAACCTGTCCGATTACATTGTAAATGGCCTGAATGGCTTCCTGACTTTTTTCGGAGGCTTCGGCGGTTTCATTACTTAGGTTTAAGGCGTCTTTGGCCTTTTCGTCAAAGCTTTGAGCCAGTTGGGCTACCTCTTCCGAACTGCTGGCCGTTTCGGTAATGGCGGAGGCCGTTTCCGATGAAGATGCGGTTACCTGAGAAATCGTTGCCGAAATTTCCGTGGAACTAGCAGAGATGTTGTTGATATGCTCGGTAACTTCCGAAATCTGCCCGTGGAGCTGCTGTACCATGGTTTGTAAATTTTGAGAAAGTTCGTCCAATTCGTTTCCGTAATCAAACAGCGGGACTTCGACTTTCAAGTTGCCTCGTGTGACCTCATTCAGGGTGTAATTTATGGTTTCAATGGGGGTGCTGACCAATCTGGAAAGCCAGAAGACGATTACCAGGCCGAGACCGCTTAATATGATTACGATTAGGAACAAATAAAGACGCAGGCTGTTAAAGGGTCCGGCCAAAGCCGCTTTGTTAATTTGCGCTATCAAATACCAATCGAGATCGGAAGCAAACAAATTATTTAAATCCAATTTTGCAGATGCGCTGAGTGCCGTTTGATTGTGAGGATTTTTGGCATAAATCGGTTTGTTCGATTTTAACAAAGCGGGATCCGGTTTGATATTTTTTAAGGACGCCAAATCCGCAATCGGAGTATGTGCCAAAATATGTCCCGCGGAATTAATGAGATAAGCTTCGGCGTCACGTACGGGAGAGAAATCCGTGGTAATCTGCTTTGACAGTGTTTGGGGAGTTTGCTCCACCAATAACACACCCGCTACGCGATTATTTTTATCCGTAATCGGGGCGCCGATAAAGCAAAGGGATTTGTTTAACAGAGCATTGTAAGCGATATCCGAAATGGAAATTTGCCGTTGAGAAATAATTTGATTAATGAATTGCACAACGGACGCGCTGTTAAACTTGGCCGTAACCGGTTTGATGACCGGATTGCCGAAGCCTTCGCTTTGGAAGAAAATTAACCCGGTTTTCGCATCGATCAAATAAACGGGATTTGACCGGAGCTCGCTTAAAAGCCGATTGGTTGATGCAACTTCTTTTTGGAAATTTGTTTTAAACGCGTTTGCGGTTAAATTGTTTGCGGTTGAATATTTTTGAACTTTGGCCGCAAAATTAATGATGGTCGGGTCATGTGAGAGAAGCGCCGCCTTTTCCTTTTCCGAGCGAAGATAGTTTTGGAGGGAAAAAAGGTTCGCATCCCTTAATGCCGTGATATTTTGTTGCTGAGCCTCGTCAATATAACCGCCGAAGTAATAATAAGTTACAATAGCGCCGGTAATTACCGGTATGACGATTAAAAGGAGCATCACAATTAAAAATTGCGTGCGAATGGACGAGCTGATTTTCTTTAGTGTCATTTTCTTACGTCCTTTCCGATGATGGTCAAATCATTTGGATTCTTTTTTTATTTTTTCTATGATTTTATCAAAATTGAGTACGATCAAAGCTTCGCTGGTAATGCCTTTGATTAAACCGGCTTCCAGACTTTTTATGCCGGTTATGTTTTGATCCAGAGTTTTCGGGCTTATGGTTTTAAAGGCAAT
>JALWEA010000512.1 GCA_027039465.1 Calditrichia bacterium
TCGTTAATCTGTTCCTTTAAATGATGTACTTCGTTTAAAATATTTTTTAAATAAGGCTGATCTTTATGGTCGGCAGGCAAATCATCGCGGATCAGGCCGGTTAGTAGTTCAATGCCGCCCAAGGGGTTGCGAAGTTCGTGTGCAATTTGGGCTAACATTTGTTCTTTTTCGCGGTCACGCTGAGCCAACGCATCGCGCATTTGAGACAAGGCGTTTGTTAACGGAAGTAGCTCTTTGAGCCGGAATTCGGGAGCGCGGGCCGAAAAATTGCCCTGACCTATTTGTTTGCTAAAGTCGGTAATTTCCTTTAAAGGTGCATGCACGGAACGGGCAATGAATAATGCGGACAAAAACGAAAGCAGAAGGCCGATCAAACCCAAAATTAAAAACTTGTCGGATAAGCGATTGATCTGAGCCAGGCGCTGAGCATTTTCGCGCAAACCGACAAAATACGATCCGTCCAATCGTTTGAAGGCCCACAAATACCATTGACCGTCATCCGCTTTGAACGGTTCGCTGATCAAACGTTGTCCGGATTTCAAACGACTGATCGATTGTCGGTTAATCAAAAGACCGGTTAGAGCATCCGACTTTTGAATGGCGCTTAAAACCTGGCCGTTACGATTAAAAATAAAAATATTTTCTACTTTTAACAGGGAATCGAGACGCTGTAAAGCAGCGGTTAAATATGTTTGCGCCATGGAAGGCATATTCGGAGAAATATAATTCAGAAGATGACGGTCGGTATCGCGATCTATTACGCTTAAGGCGATGGCTACCTGTTCATGAAATTGTTCCAAATAAAGATTGCGCATCAATCGATAGCTAAAACGCACCAGCAGTCCGAACAATAGGATGTTAATCAAAAGAAAAATAGCGATGGTTCGAGTTTTCAATGAATTGAACATAGACTTCCGAACGTTATTAAAATCTAATAAGAATATAAATTTAAACCGCTTCAACGGCAACCGCAATTATTAATTTGTTACCGTTAAAATGTGGCGTAAATACTCAACCACCATTGGCTAATGCGCATTTCATTTTCAAAATCGGGATTGATTAAATAGCGCAATAGAATGTTTTTAAAAAGGTTAACTTCAAAGCCTAATGCAAAATCCGCCGTGTCATCGGTTTTATTGCGGTTTGGTGTCCACTCATAATGTTTGCTGAAATCCTTTTTGACGGTTTCCTGCCCGTCGTACAGGTCGTACCATTCCTTATAGCGAGCGTCGGTTGTTTGTTTGATTCTCCAGGCTGTCCATAATTTGTTGATAATGGCGAACACGGCCAAATTATTGTTAACCTTGTGCCACCAGTAAACGGGCATTTGAATGGATTGTCGGGTGTAGCGATATTTCCAAAAAAGCGTTTTGTCCTCACGATGACGCCGCGTATTTTGATTTGAATAATGGCCTTCGTCGGGAGAATCTCCTTCGTTTTTGGAAAAAGAATAGGCATCGATTAAGACCGGTTCCGTGACTTGTTTTTGTCCGTTCAGATAGGAATAATAAAATCCCAGTCGCATCACGGTGCGTTCGGTTTCATTTATTTTTACGGAAAACATCGATTCCACCAAGTGCTCGTTCAGGTCGCCCTCATCACTGCGCCCGTTGAACAGGGTAGAAGTATTGTCGGACAAATGATATTCCAATCCGTTTTGCGCCGAATAAAAGTATTTGTTCCGATCCTGCAAATGGGAAGTATTGTTAAGATCGTTTTGCAAATGTGCATAATTGACAAAAGCAACGATTTTTTTCTTTTGATCGGGGGAATATTGCAAGGAAAGGGTTGAATAAATGCGGCTCCCTTTGTGATTAAAATGGGAAATTTCCAAATGATGATATCGGCTGAATCCCTGATCATAGGAATAATAGGTGGAATCCAAGTCCGTTTCCCTTTGCAGAACCTTCCCGCTAAGCATGCCCGCCTGAATACCCAACCGCCATTTGGGTGCGGCCCGCCAATTTAGTCCGACAAAAAAATCGGAATGGTGGTACTTTAAATGCCGATCCGTGGAAGTGGAATTGTAGGTGCTTTGGCTGACCGTCTGTTTGTTAAGATAGAGATAGTCGGCGTTACGGTTGTGAGTAACAAAGTCCGTACCGATACCTACGCTTAATGATGAATCGATTTTGTGGGCCAGATAAAAAGCAAAAAAATGGGCGCGGGTGACGGTTTGATCGGTTTGCCGTTGAAATGAAAAAACAGGAAGCGTAACATCTTTTCCGACCATCGGTTGGTTAAATGCGTCGTAAAAAGGTGAGAGGTCGTAATAATAAAGCGGCTCCCGATAAAAGGGTTCTTCTTTGTAAATTAGCTGATAGGCGGCCGTAAAACGATATGTCGGTGAAATACGATAGCGGAGACCGGCCGAAAGTACAGGCTCCGGTTCATGAATGGTAATACGATACCAGCGCGGATCGGGATCGACAATATCGGCAACTCTGTCTTTACCGCCAACCAAGGGCATGGGGCGAATGAAGGATTGAGGGACTTCTTGATTTCGATT
>JALWEA010000513.1 GCA_027039465.1 Calditrichia bacterium
CCGGCTCTTGGACGACCATCTCTCGGATTTCGTTTAGAATCGGTTCTGTGAAATTTTTTCCATAGATTTCCATACCCCGAATATAACATATTTACCCCCCTGTGTCAAGAGTGTACCCGGCTCAGTCGAAGAAGAGAGGGGGAATGAGGGGGTGAGTTATACCGCACAAATTAATTTTCCAAAGGTCTCTATTTCAAATTTTCGCACTTGATTTCCCCGAGCAAATTTCCTTACTGGATTAAATCAAAAGATTACGCAATCTCTGTCAGGAAGCGATTCTTTAATCTTTGATTAATCCGGCCAATTGATCGGCAAATTTGGTGGCTCCTTTCACGGTAAAATGGACGATATCCTTGCTGCCTTTGGGGCTTAAATAAGTACTGTCCGTAATGGCCTCGCCATGCAACAAATGTAAATTGTCAAAGCCTTTGTTTTGAAATGATTGCACAACCTGGGCCTGAACGTTGCGCAAATCATCCAGTGAAAGATCACCTCGCTTCGGTGCGGTGCGATAAGTAAACGTCGGGGTGATGCAATAAATTTGCGCTTTGGGCTGGGTGTGCAACAATTCTTCCACCAGTCGGCGGTAATAGGTTCTTTCCTGATCTAAAGTGAATCCGGCGTTCCAATCGTTGTAACCCCACAAAACCGTAATCACGTCCGCTTTTTTCCCCTGCAGCAATGTCGCCACCGGCCATGAGGTACGGGAACCGCCAACAGCCAAATTGTACAGTGTCCAATGCTTTTTTTGCGCCAAAAGAAACGGATAGGTTTGATAACTTCCTTTTTGCCCCGTGCCGTGGGTAATGGAATTACCGATTGCCACGTAAACCTTTGCCGGTGGAATGACTTTGCCATAAGTACTTCCGGAATCCACCGTAATGCCCGTAAAATTAAGACCGTAAAAATGAGGCAAGGCAACCATCCAGGTAACCATTGCCTTGGCGCTGAGAGAATCGGGCTTGGCGGCCGAAACCGAATAAAGCGGATGCTGCGGTGAAGTAGCCACTTCATTAATAAGTTTCCCGTTTCTAAAAATCCCGTAAGTGGAATACCGATACCAGGATGAATCCCGCTTTTCAAAATTAAAAGTTATTTTGGAACTGTTGGTGGCCAAATAAATGCACACTCCGCTTTGCGTGCGCGCTTTTTCCGGCCGAATAAACGTACTGTCGTTTTTTAGCACCTCTTCGGTAAATCGATTCAATACCACTCTGTTCGGAGATTTCTTCAAATAAAATGCGCCTGTAATGGTAATCAACGAATCATTAGGCAAAATATGACCTGTTGGCGAAACGGCCTTGATCAAAGCGGTCTGTTTGACCGATAGCGTTGTTTTGGACTTGCTACAAGCTGTCAAAGCCAAAATCGCAAGCGCAATTAAAAGTACCCGTCTCCGCATTGAATCATCATCCTTTTTTAAATTTAAAATCCCAAAGATTTTTATTGGCAACGGTTATTTTTAGCCCGATCACACTCCGTTTAACGCAACATTAAAAGTTTGATCGATTTATCGAAACGCTCCGTTTTCAGCCGGGCAAGATAAATTCCGCTGGCTACCGGACGCCCGAAACGATCGCGACCTTGCCACAATACACGGTGGCGGCCTGCCGGAAGGTCTTTTTGCAATAAGGAAGCAATGAACCGTCCCGAAATATCGTACACATTCAGACGCACTCGCGCGGATTGTTGCAGTTGAAATGCAATACGCAGCGTTCCGTTAAACGGATTGGGAAAACCCTGCAAAAACGGCGGTTGATTTAATCCCTGCGTTTTCCTTTCAAATATTCCGGTCTGGAGCGTGGTGTCCACTTTTAAGGAAGCAAAATTGAAAGTCCCGTTGGTTTCGGCCAAAGCGCTGTCGGTTTGGGTGAATGTACGGCTTTCACCCGAAAAACCGGGAGAACCGTAAAATGTAACCTGCATTTGATCGGGAACCATTAACGACCCCACGTTATTCAACAAACCGTTACGTTGCAGAAAATCTTGATCATAAGCGCCGATCGCCAGGCGCGTAATTCTGCCACCGTAACCCGCCTGTTCATACAAGGCGATTTTACTAGGATCGAGCATCGCATCCCGAACCGGCAACTTGTTTTGAATCCATTGATTGGTGTTAGCGTCATAAAAATGATGGATGGCATTTACAGCCCAGGGAATGCCCGCCTTTTCCAATTCCCGCACCATGAACGAAGCAAACACCACCTGTTCCGGCACCGTGTAATCATTTCCTTTGTTGTAATTGCCAGGCATCCAGGCCCCGACCCAAGTCGGCACGCCCGTTTGTTTTTGCCAATCCAATGCCGTTTGTATTTTGTCCGTCACCAATTTGCGTTCTTCGGGTGTGCCTGTTGTCCAAAGTTTTTTTGCATTGGTTTTGCTGGGGCCGCCCGCATAAAAATGCCATTCCGCCATGGCATAAGGAAAGGCGGCATCGGGTATCTCCATTTGGCTCAGATAATTGGGATCGGATAAATGTACCGGCGACAGGATTACGATGCGCGTGGGGTTGGTTTCGCGAATGGCCGGGACGATTAACCTGTACCAGTTGTTGACTTTTTCGTAATCGTATTTCAAATCCCCGGAAAGTTCAATAAAAATGTCAAACACCAGACGATGGGAGTAATCCCGATAATGTTCGGCAACTTTACGCCACCAGGCAACCACCGAATCGCGATGCGTGCTGTCGGCATTTTCCTCCGCATCGGCGGCACCGTAGGCAATAATGGGAATCAATCCGTTATTCAGGCAATCGTTAACCGTCCGATCCATGATGCCAAACAAGGCGTCGTCCGCGTTGCGGTTGGTACGCAAACGGATGTGGCGAAATCCGGCCCGGGCAATATCGCGCACCATCTGCACATTGTAGCTTTCCATACTTTTTTTGAATTGCACCCAGGAGACATCGAATCCTTTGCCTAAAACTTGCACCAATGAATCCGGCGCGATCGGTGCATCCGGCGGATCGGCCAGCACAAAAGTAAAATTCAAACCGACAGCCAAAATAAGAATTCCGAATAATCGGCGAAACGACATAATTCTGTCAAATCCATTTTTCATTTTCGTCTTTTCCGCCTTTTTTTATGTTTCCCCTTTGCCATGTACGCATGTACTTCTTTGCGCCAATCTACCAATTTCTTGTAAAGTTCATCGCGTTTTTGCGGTGCGGATTCGGACAAATCAATGCGTTCCATCGGATCCATATTCAAATTGTACAATTCCACCCTACCTTCATCATACCAATCAATTAGTTTATAGTCGTCTTCGCGAATTACGCTGCAATTTTCATCTCCGGTTGAATTGGGGCGTCCGACCGGTGAATGCCAAAAGGCCACATGGCGCGCTGTTTTTTCCTTTCCTTTTAAAACGGGCACCAAACTAACGCCGTCCAAATGCTGTTTGGGAATTAAAGGCAAACCGACCATTTGCAGAATTGTCGGATAAAAATCCGCTCCGTGAACGATCGCCTCGCTTACCGTACCAGGCTTGGTTACTCCCGGCCATTTGATGATTAGCGGCACGCGAATCCCGCCTTCGTAACACCAACCCTTTCCGGCGCGTAAAGGGAAATTGGACGTGGCCAGCGCATGTTTACCCTTGTACGCTTTGGTGCCGCGTGTTGATAATCCGCCATTGTCCGAAGTAAAAATAATGATTGTATTCTCTTCCAAGCCGAGCTGTTTCAACGTTTGCATAATGCGATTCACACTGTCATCCACACTTTGAATCATGCCCGCATACGTAGGATTATCCTGGATCATCTTTGTTTCTCCGACACCTTCTTTAATGTAAGGCGGCCAAGAAGGTTTGGGAAGAAGGCTCAATTTGTTTTCATAGCGTTTAATGTATGGTTTTTTGGCTTGCAAAGGAACGTGCACCGCATAATGGGAAAGATACACAAAAAAGGGATGATCTTTGTTTTTCTTAATAAAATCAATGGTCACATCCGTTAGTTTATCCGTCAAATAATCGCCGGGATGCCCTTTTTCGAATCTCGGCAATTTAATCACTCTGGTTTTTCCGCGGAGTGTTTTTTTGATTCCCCCGTAAGGGAAAAAATGCGAAACCACCGAACCGGCGGAACTACCGCCATAATTCACGTCAAAGCCCTGCTTATCGGGGTAAGGATATTCGGGATCATTTTCTTTGGCCAAATGCCATTTACCGGCAAAAAATGTTTTGTACCCGGCACGCTTTAATGCCTCGGCGATCGTAAATTCTTCGGTTGGCATATTACTATGCATTCCCGGAACGCCATATCGAGCCGGATATTTTCCCGTCATTAAAGAAAATCTTGAAGGAACGCAACGGGGGTGGGCCGCATACGCATCTCTGAAAAGAACGCCTTCCTTTGCCAATCGATCAATAGCCGGGGTTTCGTACAATCGAGATCCGTAACAGGAAAGATCTTTCCAGCCCAAATCGTCAATCAAAATAAAAACGACATTCGGCCTTTTGGCGGAAGCAGACCATAATTTCACGGGCATCATTGACATCATGCCAAGCGAAAAAGCACCGACAGCCGCCTCTTTTAAAAATTTTCTTCGGGAAATATTTTTGGATTTGCCTTTTTCTCCCATTATTTCACTCCTTACGCCCAAACTTTAATTTTGGGAAACCGCATTTTAACAAGAGCCCATCCCAATAGAAGTCAATTCCAACGAAACATTCCTAAAAATCGGGGAAGCGGCTTTCCTTTTAAAAGCCGAGCTTCCCCCAATCAATTAAATGCTTATTAAGCATTTGTGAAAATTGCCCTAACCTTTAGCGTACAAGCACCATTTTTATCACCGCTTGCGATTTACCGGATTGAAAACGGCACAGGTAAATACCGCTCGGTACTTTATTGCCCGCTTCATTTAAGCCTTTCCAAACAACCGAATGCTTGCCCACAGCGAACTTTTTATTTGCCAGCGTAATGACTTTTTCTCCGAGAACATTGTAAACCGTTAGTTGAGCCCGACCCGCTTTTTTCATTAAAAAGGTGATTTTTGTTGTCGGGTTAAACGGGTTCGGATAATTCTGCAACAAACTAAAATCCGACGGTATGCCGTTTGTTTGTTTATGCGAAATCGCGGTTACCCATTCCTCTTTTTTATCGGGGAACCAATTCAAATCTCCCAAAGGGAAGCCTCCATCGGCAGCCGTGTACGCCGGGCTGTCGGTAGAATAGGCGAGATTGTGAGGCCGATCCGTAGCATTACTTACTTTATCGCCATCGTCATCAACCCACCACCAAGTCTTTTTCTTCCCGTCGGTACGCCATTGATCCATTTTCTTAATCATGGAATCGGGTGTGGGATATTCAAAAAAACCAGGATCGTCCGTAATCGGATCTTCGATATCAATGTAGGGAAAGTTTGTGTCATCATCAGCCCAGGCTTTGGTTCTCTCGTTCACCCACGGTTCTTCTTTGACGGAATCCTTTTGCCACCAATCAGCCAAATAATCTTTGACCTTTTGATCAAAATAGTAAAGATTATTTTTTACGACCAACTTCCGTTCACTTTGAGAATGCAATCCCACTTGCGCCAGAAGCGAATCGGGAACGGTGTATAAATTAATGATCCCGAACATCAAACCTTCCGGGTCTTGATTGGAAGCGTCTTTTTTATTTTCACCATAAGCGGCGGTATTAAAGAATATATTGTTGGTAACTTCACCGTTTGTCCAATATTCAAAATGAAACGGCCATTTTATGGTATTTACAACCGTATTGTGATCGAATTTAAAGAACTTGATCGTGTTAAAGCGTCCTTTGAAAAGCGGGCCTTGAATATTGACCATTGTGTTGTTTTGCATCACCACTTTTTCCGCAGGAGTGTCTTCAAATCCCAAAACTTTGCCGTTAAACGGTCCGCCGACGCCCGTAATATTTCGAAAATAGCTGTCTTTGATAATAACGGTATTGTGCGAGCTGTAAACCCGAAACACATATAATTTTGGCCATTCGACAAAACAATTTTCCATATCAATTAATGCGCTATCGCTATACATGCGAACAAGATCGAGAATCTGCTTGTCTTTGTCGGTCACGCAGGAAAAATAAAGATTTTTGAAAACAACATCTCCGTGCGTTTCGGCAAAACGTCCTGGTCTATTCCCCTGATCATTGGTACCGGTTAGAATAATGGCTTTATCAAAACCGGAATTCGATTGGCCTTCGGCCACAATCTTCAAATCACCTTTGATTTTAATGATATTGTTGAAATAATAGATGCCACCCGGTTCTAATCGATAAACACGATCCGCAACCCGGTCTCCCGTTGATGTGGTATCTCCGTAAATAACCTTATTCAAATAATCGCTTGAATAATTTGGGTCCGGCGGTACATCCAAATAATTTTGCGCCATACCATTATAAATACCCATTAGAAGAAAAACCAAAGTAACACTTAGCCATTTAAAGTTCCTCATGCTTCTCCCCTCTACTTTTTTAAACTTTGCTGATTTTAAAAATAGGACATTACTGCCTTGTTACGAAAGTAGAAAAAACTTTTATTCTTCCTCCTTTCCTATTTTTAGCTACCCTTTAATCTTGTATTCATTTTAAACTTTCTGTTTTTTTGCCATTTCACATCCTCCTCTCTTTGTAAATTCAAACACTTTGAACCGTTTTAAATCTTCTAATTTAAAAACGGTATCTGAGCCCCGCATCTGCGGTAAAATCGTAATACTCTTCTTTGGAGGGGTAGGAATTCCCCGCGATGTAGGATCGATCCACCGCATTGGTAAAATTGTTCAAATTAAAATACAGTTGCAGACCCTTGATCGGCAACTTCTGTTTAACCGACAAATCCCAACGAACATAACGCGCCGTCGTGGATCTCAACTCTTCCCAAAAATTGGTTCCCGAAAGAATATCATCCGTGTAAAGCATGGAAATCCGTGCCGAAAATCCTTTGAAATCATATCCCAATGAAAGATTGAAAATCTGATTCGGCTGATGCAGAATTCTGCCCGTATAAAAAGTATCGATATTTACCGTTTTTTTTATGGGAATGATACGCGTTTGGCCGAAAACGAAAGTGGTATCGTAGCCGACAATTACCTGCCGCATTTGATTTCTCGGATAGCGCGTTTGCGAGTGGATATGGGTGTAATTGACGCTCAGTACGATTCCGTTTAAAGGCTTCGGTAAATACCAAAGGTAGGTTTGCCAATCCAGTTCGAAACCCTGGATTTTAGCCGCATATTTATTGTTAATGGCCGTGACAACCGTTTCGGCGCCCAAATCTTTTGGAAAATCGAATTCCATGGAATCGGTTACGACCAACGGGCCCGGATTGTAAATTAGATCACGGATGTTTTTCGTAAAAAGACTAGCCCCGAAATAACCGACATGATTTTCATAAACGGAAATAAAAAGATCAAAATTGCGAGACCGCCCAGGCTTTAATTTGTAATTATTGTAAAGCAGACGCCCCGCATTGGTACTCAAATACCAGTAAGGTGTGATTCGATTATAACTCGGTCGGGTAAGTGTATTGGTGTAAGCGAAATGGATTCCTAACCATGGTTTTACCTGATATTTGACGTGAACCATGGGCAGCCAAAATTCATTTTCGCGAGTTTTTGTAACCTCTTCATAGTTGTAACCCTCTTCCGCTCGTCGGGCGTCATCACCTCTAGTGGCCGTATAAATCGTACGATTTTTTTCGTAGCGCACACCAGGTAAAAACATAAATTTTTTTCCATAGTGCATTTCGGTCATTACGTACGCGCCGAAATAATCTTCGGTACCGTGATAATCGGGCCGGATGGAAT
>JALWEA010000514.1 GCA_027039465.1 Calditrichia bacterium
CTTAAATATATTAATTCCAATTTGGTGAAATGCACATAACCTTTAGAGCTCACAAGATTTGCTACGCTCAAAGAACTTTCACTTTGCGACAACCTATTCTATGGCAAAATTCATCGCCCGTGTTTAAAATTTTGTGTTAAGCGCTTTGTTGCATTTCTGTTTTAATTTTAAAGATCAATTTTTTTAATGAGGATTTTTTATTTTAACTTCTCAAAGGAAGATAATAAAAACGTTTGGCAACAGCAAACCAAAAGCGCGCATTTTTTTCTCTGACCCAAGTTCACCGTCGGCTAAATTGAAGGTGGTTTTATTTTATACACTTGCCCAGGCCTTCATTTCGGTGCGGAATCAAATTCCGCCTGGAAAAATACAATTACCGTTTACCTTGCGCCTCTTTCCGGTAAACCACTTTTCCGCCCATAATGGTCATGTCCACCGCATAATCGTCGCCCAAAACCACCAGATCGGCATCACGGCCTACGGATAAAATCCCCTTTTTACGATCAATCCCCAGCACTTTGGCTCCGTTGAGCGAGGCCATGCGCACGGACTCGGTAATGCGCGCTCCGGCGGTTTCCACCATATTTTTAACCGCATAGTTCAAAGTCAAAGTACTGCCGGCAATCGTACCGTTATCCAGCACAGCCTTGCCGCCTTTGATGCGCACCTTCTGATCGGCGAACTCAAATTCTTCGCCTTCGTGCATGCCGCCAGGCGTAATTGAATCCGTGATTAGAATAATGCCGTTGGGTTTTTTGATTTTTAACAAAAACTCCATCATGGCAGGATGTACGTGGTAAGTATCGGCAATCAATTCGATCTTCAGCTCATCTCTCAATAAAGCCGCCAGGGCCACGCCGGGTTCCCGGTGATGCAAGGGCTTCATGGCGTTAAATATATGCGTAACATGGGCCGCACCGTTATCGATAGCCAACTCAATTTCTTTGTACGTTGCCATGGAATGCCCGATGGAAATAACCACCCCTTTTTTGGCCGCATCGCGAATCACTTCCAAAGCGCCGGGTAATTCCGGTGCAATGGTCATCAGCTTAACCAGGCCCTGCGAAGCGTCCCACATTTTAAGCCACGAATCCAAACTCGGCGTCCACAGCCAATCTTCGTTCATCGCTCCTTTAAACGCTTTATTCAGGTAAGGCCCTTCCAAATGAATGCCGCGGATATTGGAATCGGGATGTTTTTGAATGTAATCGGCCAATTTGCGGATATTGGACAGCATCTCTTCTTCCGGCTTGGCGTACAGACTAGCCATCAGGGTAGTGGAACCGTGCTGCAAAAAGCGTTGCCCGATAATCTCGAACGCCTTTTCGTCGCCCTCGGAAAAATCGCGCCCCAACGCACCGTGAATGAGCAAATCCACAAAGCCCGGACAGACCGCTTTACCCGAAATATCAATAAGTTGGGCGTCGCCGGGAATGGTCACGTTTTCCACTTCGCCCAATTCGACAATCTGCCCGTTCTCAATAACGATACTTCCCTGTTTAATGATGCGGAACGGAGTGATGATCTTCCCGCCCTTAAGAGCCAATTTCATTTTGTCGTTCTCCTTTTCTTTTATCGGATTCGGAAGGTTAATGTTTTTGGTTGATTGGTTAAATGGTTAAAATCGTTAATCGTGTATTCGTTATCCGTATAATCGTTTTTCATGGTTTGAGAGAGCGTGGGCTGTCATTTTGATCCCGACTTGTCGGGAGAAGAATCCCTAACATTATTCATGGCCGCCGATGCTTTGGAAAGGATTGCTTCACTCTCCTGCTCGCAAGCTCACAGGATCGTTCGCAATGACAGCCCTCTACGAATAACGATTTCCCCAATTAACGATTCAACAATTTAACCATTTAACTTTTTTACGATTAACGAATAACGGATATACGAATAACGCTTTATCTCTTAACCCTTCACCCCCTACATGATTAACGAACAATGACAGGCTCTTTTTAGATTTACCAACTTAATCGCCCCGTTTAACTTGTCTTATTGTCGCTAACCTTCAATCAACCGTAAAACAATTTAACCTTCCTTTTCATTCTACCTATTTTTCTTTTTGTCCCATAGCTCTGGGTGCAAGCATGTTCTCCGGTTTCAGATATTCATCCAATTCTTTTTGAGAAAGCAAGCCCTTTTCCAGAACCAATTCGTAAACGCCTTTATCGCTTTCCAACGCTTCTTTGGCTAGTTGCGTACAGGTTTCGTACCCCAATACCGGATTCAAAGCCGTAATCAAACTGATGCTTTTTTGCACCATATCCCGACAGCGTTCTTTATTGGCCGTAATGCCGTCCACACAGCGATATTTAAATGTAATCATGCCGTTTTTCAGCATTTCTATATTTTCAAACAAACTTTGGGCAATAACCGGTTCCATCACATTCAACTCCAACTGACCCGCTTCGGCCGCCATGGTTACGGTTAAATCGTTGCCGATCACCTTATAGGCAATTTGATTGACCACTTCCGGAATAACCGGATTGACTTTTCCGGGCATGATGGATGAACCGGGTTGCATTTTGGGCAAATTGATTTCATTCAGTCCCGCCCTCGGGCCGGATGAAAGCAGACGCAAATCGCTGGCAATTTTGGAAAGTTTGACGGCCAAACGTTTTAAGGCCGAAGAAAACATAACAAACGCCCCGGTATCTTGCGTAGCTTCTACCAAATTCGGCGCCAACTTTAGGGGTAGGCCCGTCACTTTTTGCAAATGCTCAATTACCTTTTGACTGTACTGCGGATGCGCATTAATTCCGGTACCGATGGCCGTGCCGCCCATATTGACTTCCAAAAACAAATCGGCGTTTTGCTGCAACCGCTCGATTTCCTCGGCTAATGTGGCCGCATAAGCTTCCATCTCCTGTCCCAACGTCATGGGCACGGCATCCTGCAATTGGGTACGGCCGATTTTAATCACATCCTTGAATTCAACACCTTTGTTTTTAAAAGATTGCACCAAATCGCTCAACACGTCAATCAACTTTTGTGTGCTGCGGTAAGTAGCGATTTTTAAAGCGGTCGGGTAGGCATCGTTGGTTGATTGGGAAAGATTCACATGATTGTTAGGATGACAATATTGGTACTCTCCTTTTTCGTGACCCAAAATCTCCAACGCGCGGTTGGCAATCACTTCGTTGGCGTTCATATTCGTCGATGTACCGGCGCCGCCCTGAATGCCGTCCACCACAAAATAGGAATGCCATTTCCCGTCGATGATCTCTTGACAAGCCTGTTCGATGGCTTCGGCCACGTCATCTTCAAGCAAGCCCAAATCATGATTGGCACGCGCCGCCGCCAGTTTAACCATGGCCAGACTTTCGATCAAACTTTGGTAATGGGAAATGCTGATACCGGTAATATTAAAATTTTCCATGGCCCGCAATGTTTGCACACCGTAATACACTTCGGCCGGAACATCCCGCTCACCCAACAAATCGTGTTCGCGGCGCGTTTTACCGGACAAATATTGACTTGCCAGCGTAGCAACATGGGTCGTCGTTTGACGCATACGCCTGGCAATTACGCGGGCGGCATTGGAAAGCAATTTGGCGCTTAAGTGGGGATTGGTTTCCAGAATCTTCTTAAAATCACTAGTGCGAATAATGTAAATATCACTAGGTGCTATGGCCCTTGCGGAAGTAGAATGGGGATCGTCGTCCAGCAAAGCTCCTTCGCCTAAAAAGTCATTTTTCCCGAATAAAGCCAATCGCTTTTCCTCGCCCATGGGGGTAGATTTGTACAGTTCGATTTTTCCGTCGGCAATCAGGTAAACCGCTTCTCTGGGTTGATTTTCCCGAAATAAATGTTGTCCCGGATTCAAGTGATGTTTTTCAAGATAGCCGGAAAGCCGTTGCAATTCATCTTCCGTAAAACCGCGAAATAGGTCCAAATTAATCAGGAATCGTTGTAAATCCATTATCTCATCTCCTTTGACATAAAAAAAAGAGGCTGCCTAAATAAGGTCAGCCTCTCATGAGCTCTCATACGCACAAAACCGTTACTTTTGTTCAGCAGCCTTTTGCGTGGTGTCAGCTTTGGCAGCGGTTGTATCCTGATGTGTTGTATCAGGTTTTGCCATTTCTGTTTTGGCCGGAGCCTTTTGTTCGGCTTTTTTCTGTCCGCCACAGGCAACCAAACCGATTGCAAAAACAGCGATCACCATCAGCATTAGAAATCTTTTCATTGTGAGCCCTCCTCCAATAAATTTATTAAACGTAACTGCCACGCCAATATATGATGCAGATCAAAATAATGCAATAAAAAAATGAAAAATTATTAAAGGAAGGCGTTTATTTTATGAATCATCCATGGATTGAGGGCCATTTAAATCGGTTTTCTTTTCCGGGTCAAGGCCACAATTTTCAAGGATATTCTTTAAAATTCAGAGAAAAAGCCGCACAATTTATTTGAACCTCGCTTTTCAGGGCCGATTGCATGCGCTCACCGGCCGCCGAATGAATGTGACTTTTCTAACATTTGACCGACATTTTTTTTAACGCAATAACAGCATTTTTTTCGCAAACTGTTTCGCTCCGATTTTCAGACGATAAATGTAAACTCCGCTTGGCAAATTTTCGGCATTAAATATAACCCGATACGTACCGGCGGACTGTTTTCGGGAAACCAAGGTTTTTATTTTTTGGCCCAAAAGATTAAACACGCTTAATTGCACTTGAGCTGCCCTGGATAAACGATACCGAATAACCGTTTGCCCGTTAAACGGATTGGGGTAATTTTGTTCCAGTTCAAAGTTATTTGGTAGCGTCGAATTATTTTTCGGCAAACCGACTCCAATTCCCCAATAATAACGATACAAACCGTCCTCGCCGTCGGCAAGGAAGAGGTAATATTCCGGAACCTTTTCATGAAAAATCCGATAGCTGAACAAGCTCGTCGGTTGGCCGTAAGTTTGCGCAAGGCACTCTCCATAAAGGGTATCCCCGGGAAAAAGCGTAAACCGGCGAATACCGCAGGTTAAGTCCGCTCCGAAGATGCTAAACCCCAGAACGGACAGATCGTTTATCATTCCCTTAAATTCAAAATGCAAAATTTTGGCCGACTCCTGAGCAAGCACATCATCGGGCCAATGATACACTTCCATTCGGGTCTCGTTATCGTCCGAATAATATTCGGTGAGGTACAAATACGAATCATGAATTAATACGGATGTTACGGGCGCTGTCTTTTGAATGGTCGCTAAAGGTTTGGGATTATCCGGCTGACGGCACCCGTAAATATTCACGCCTCTGCCGCCAACCGAAACGGCCAGTAGCGTGTCTTCCACCGCCATATCCATCACAAAGTTTAAATTTGATTTTTTGACGATTTCCATTCGTTTTAAATCAATCACATCAAAGCCATACGTCCAATCGGTCACATACAGAATGCTGCTGTCGGGACTTGGAACATAATGCTTGCCAAGGTTGGCGGGAATAAAACATCTAACCGTAAAATTCCAAAAATTCAGCGAGTCGTTGGCCTGTAATTCGAACAGTCCGTTGTTCTCGTCAATCAGATACAACTCATTTTCACCGGACTTTTTGAATACCGCCTGCGCATTGAAGATATGCCCGGGTTCAATGGAAGCGCTTGCCGGGATGGAATCAATGCTGCCCAAAGGCCAAATTTTATGATCATCGGAGACATCAAAAATTTGAACCGACCCTCCGGTGCATAAATAGGCCCTGTTGTCCTGCACAAAAACATTGCTGCTAACGCCCCCGGTACGATAAGAGTATATTTCGGTTATTTGCAAAGGATTGCTTACATCGAATTTTACGAAGCCCTTGGAATCATTGGCGACCAATAATTCAGAACCGCGCAATCGCAAATCGACAGGATGATAAACATCAATCGATTGCAAAACGGTAGGATGTGCCTTATCCGAAATATCAATCACGGTAATGGCGCCTTTAAGCGCATTCATACCGAACGTTGCAATCACCTCGATTTTATTTAAGCCGATAAATGCCAAAGAATCATTAACCGCTATCGAAAGCGCCTGCTGATACCGAGAATCTTCTATAGGACGATCATATACGATCTGCGGATGCGCCGGATCGGAGATGTCAAAAATAAAAAAATTTGCCATAGCATAAAGCAGGTTGACGGGCGGTTGGGTAATGGCGTACAAATAGTGATCTCGGATACGCATGCGATAGGGAACCTGTCCGCCCATGGGCAGCGTGTCCAGAAGAACCGGATGATTCGGGTTTTTAATATTGAGCACCGATTTGCCCACATAAAGAATCGTGTCCTGGCCGGTCATGCCAAAACCGGAATAATCAAAACAATTTACAATTTTCGGACTGTATGGTTCGGATACATCAAGCAGAAACAGACCGCTATCGGATGTAATAAACAGGTCGGAATTAACCAAGAACATGCGCCGTAAAGGTTGCTCCAATTTAAGAAAAGAAAGTTCTTCCCCGTTTGGCGATGCGAAATTTCGGTAAATGCCGATCGAATTCATGCTTTGTAAAACATAGGCTAGATCATTGGCAATGATAATTTGCTCAACGGCACCTCGGGTAACGATGCGATCCTGCCAAGGGTGCATGTACGGTGTTTCCAAAATATCAATTTGGGCGCCGTTTCCCACCAATATTCCCGACACATCAGGGTTAACGGCAACCGCTTTGCAAGGGCCGTTACGCCAGTGAGAAGTTAAATTAAATTGGTAACAGCTCTGAGCAAATGTCTGGGCGCCGATAATTAAAAACAAAACGACGAATAATAATCGTTTCATCGCATCCTCCCTCGTTTCCGTTTTTCTATTTTACTGCCAACGACAAATGGCATCAGGTAAGAAACGGAGATTTTAAGTCATTTTGGAATTCGCACAGACGTAAACCACACGGTTGTATTTACAAATTTCGTTCCATTAAACGGCAAATCGAAAAAACAAGGCAAGAAGTATTTTTCTAAAAAGAATATACGAATTTTTTGCGCGGAGGAAGTAAATTTTTCGTGAGGGATTTCTATTTTGCCCATTGACCTTAATTATCTGGAGGGCGGTAAAATAGTGATATGAATTAAATTATGAATTAGGAACTGGGAATTGGGAACAGATGCTGCGTCCGGTTCCCGAGTAGTGTGCCTCAGGCGGGCGTATCGAGGGACGGGCGCGCCACAACATATCAATAGTAGTGAAACGACGAGGAATTTTTTGTTTGGTAGATTAAAGTGGTTTGCGAATTTCTTTGAGAACCCATCCCCGCCCTTACCTACTACCGTATTATGGAAGGGTGCCCAATTAGCCGCGTGCATTTGATGAATTGTTGAATTGAAGTAATTTTATGCCCAATAATGCGCGAGATCGTGGTTGATTGCCGAGAAAATCAGCCAATTTGTAAAAGCGAAACAACAGGATATTGGAACTTATCATCCTAATGATCTATTTTTTGGGGAAGGCGAGAATCGTTAGCCCCAGACTTTAGGCTGGGGGGCAAAGTATAATAAAAATTTCAATGCGGTAGGACGTTTACGTCCTTATAATTATAATTTACAATTCATTGTTTTCCGGCTAATGCGCAAAATCGCGCGCTCGTTCACAATGACAACCCTTTACGAATAAAAATTTTACCCATTTAGCCAATTCCAATTTTCCACCCCCTGTTGTCCCCCTCGTAGGGGGACGCAAAATGCTTTGGTAAATTTTGCCCGGCGAGAAAATGATTATTGGTGTGAGTAAAATAGCATGCTTGAACTACTTAGCAAATAAGGCATTGGGCAAGATTCATCGAACGGCTTTTTATC
>JALWEA010000515.1 GCA_027039465.1 Calditrichia bacterium
ACTTCTTGTTTTTTCCCCGGAATATCGTGAAAGGAGCTTAACAATGCCCAAAAAAAGCATTATCCTTATCACGCTTTTAGTGCCGTTTCTTTTAATTATTTTGTTTCGCAATCAAATTGTATTGACTATTGACGCCTGGCAACATCGAGTATCAAAAAATATGCCCAAGCGGCCTTTGCCCGAACTACCCGCCGAACTAAAAAAGGCGCTTTCGGAATATCTGCAAACCCATTTTCAAAATCCGGAAGAGTACATCATCAACAAATTTAAAGATCACGATATTGTGTTTCTGGGAGAATTTCATCGTATCCGACACGATCCCGAATTGGTGCAACGCATGGTTCCGCTGCTGTACCGCCATGGAATTTATAATCTTGGGATGGAATTTGCGTGCCGACGTGATCAAGCATTAATCGATTCGTTGGTAACCGCGCCGGACTATGATCAATCGGTGACCAATCGAATTTTAGCCGATTTTATCGCTACTTGGGGTTATCAAGAGTACGCCGATATTTTCAAAGCGGTCTGGCAACTAAACCGTAGTTTACCCGATTCGGTAAGGAAATTTCGTTTAGTCGGACTGAATGCATTTAAAAATTGGAGCCTGGTTAAAACCGAAGCCGACCGGCGCGATCCTAAAATTTTGGCCAAAGTACATGCGGAAGGCTATGGCGACAGCGTCATGGCCGAAACGGTTCTGCGCGAGATTGTTGCCAAAAAGGAAAAGGCTTTGATTTACTGTGGCCTACACCATGCGTTTACTCAATACCATCAACCTATGTATGATGCGCAAAAGGATAGCATCGTTGGCTTCTTTCAGGATCGGCTGGGACTACGTGTTTTTAAAGCCATTGGTCAGCGCGCTTTTACTATTTCGTTGCATTCGCCATGGAAAGATGCCAAATATGAAAAATTTGTTTATCCTTTAAATGGAGCCATTGATGCCCTGATGAAGGAGATCGGCGACCGATTTTACCCGGTTGGCTTTGACACTCGCAACACACCCTTCGGAGAATTGACCGATACCGCCAGCATCTATCAAGTGGGATATCCCGATTTTAAATTAGCCGACTTTTGCGATGGCTACATTTTTCAAAAGCCGATTTCGCAATATCGCACCGTAACGCCTATTCCAGGTTTTATTAATAAACAAAATGTGGATTGGATACGTGCCCATTTATCGAATCCCCGATTAAAAAATACGATATGGTGGAAAATATTAAGCCCCGAAACCATGGGCTATTTGCAGTGTAGTCATGTAAGCATAGAAAAATGGTTTAGTGATTTGCAATAAAAGATTTAAAAAAATGAATTGATAAACTATGTGGAAATTAGGTCGTGGCGGGAACTTCCCGACCTTTCGGGACAAGTTGTCCCGCAGGCCATTATGTAATATTTAAAAATTAAAGAACATGGTAGGCAAAACCGTTTCTCATTACAAAATTTTAGAGGAACTCGGTCGTGGCGGGATGGGCGTGGTTTACAAAGCCGAAGACACCAAACTCAAGCGCACCGTGGCGCTTAAATTTTTACCGCCGGAGTTTATGTCGGATTCCGAGGCCAAGCAACGCTTTTTAATCGAAGCGCAAGCGGCCGCCGCACTCGATCATCCCAATATCTGCGCCATTCATGAAATTGAGGAGGGAAACGGCCAAACTTTTATGGTCATGGGCTTTATTGAAGGCCGGAGTCTTGAGGCAAAGATCAAAGGTGAAAGATTAAAGATAAAAGAAGTCCTTGATATTGCCCTTCAAATTGCCGAAGGACTTAAAGTCGCCCACGAGCATGGTATTATCCATCGCGACATTAAACCGGCTAATATCATGATTACCAAAGAAGGTCGCGCTAAAATTCTTGATTTTGGCCTGGCTAAATTATCCGGCCTTTCGCAGCTTACCAGATCCGGTGCGACTTTAGGTACCACGGCATACATGTCACCCGAGCAGGCGCGCGGTGAGCCTGTGGATCAACGCACTGACATTTGGTCGTTTGGCGTGGTGCTCTACCAGATGCTCACAGGTCAATTGCCATTTGAAGGTGAATACGAGCAAGCTATCATTTACTCCATCTTGCATGACGAACCGGAAGCCCCTTCATCGTTTAGAGAAGACATTCCGCAAGACCTGGAACAGATCGTTCTGAACGCATTGCAAAAAGAGCCGCGGCAGCGTTTTTCATCCATGGCTGAAATGATACCCGCTTTACGCGAATTACAAAATAAAAGCACGGCGATCAGCAAAGCAAAAGCACAAGAATCTAAAAAAACTTTGCCGTCTATTGCCGTACTGCCTTTTACCAACATCAGCGCCGACCCGGAACAGGAATATTTTTGCGACGGCATGGCCGAGGAGATCATCAACGCCCTGACGCAAATCGAAGGCCTGCGCGTGGTGGCCCGCACGTCGGCTTTTGCATTTAAGGGCAAAAACGTGGATGTGCGCGAAATCGGGAAAATTCTGAATGTCACCACGGTTCTGGAAGGCAGCGTACGCAAGGCCGGCAAGCGCGTGCGCGTTACGGCTCAGCTCATCAAAGTGGCCGATGGCTATCATCTCTGGTCGGAAAAGTACGACCGCGATCTGGAAGACATCTTTGCCGTGCAGGATGAGATTTCACAAAAGATTACCCACCAATTAAAAGGGAAACTCTTTGGTGAAGAAAAAGAAAAATTGGTGCGCAAGCCGGTGGAAAATATGGAAGCCTACGAACTGCTTTTAAAGGGCCGCTATTTTATGAATCAGATGACGCGCGCCGGATTGAACAAAGGGATTGATTATTTTCAGCAGGCCATCGAACGTCTTCCCGATTTTGCCGAAGCTTACGCTAACATGGCTTCCTGCTACAGCGTGCAGGCCATGTTAGGTTACTTGCCTTCCAATATTGCCATGGCAAAAGCCAAAACAATTGCCCAAAAGGCCCTGTCCATTGATCCGAACCAAGTGACAGTGCACTCAACATTGGGCTTAGCAATACTATATCATGACTGGGATTGGCAGGGAGCAAAAAGAGAATTGGATCGGGCGCGAGCCTTGAATCCCAACCATGTGAACACTCATATATATTTTTCACTTTATTACCAAATATTAGGGAAAGTGGAAGACGCATTGCGCGAAGCGCAGCAGGCCGCGGAACTGGATCCCATTTCCACGATTATCATTATTAATTTTGCCGTCCATTTAGTGCGCGCCAATAAGCTGAAGCAGGCTAAAAAACAAATCGCCAAAATATTCGAACTGGTGCCCGATCATCCCTACGCCCATTATTTGTCCGGTCAAATTGCCGTTTTGCAGGGAGAATATGAAAAAGCTTTTACCCATTACGAAAAATCAATGAAACAGTCCGGCCAAACACATCTGTTAATCGCGGCCTTGGGCTGGGCGCACGGTAAAGCCGGCAACCGCCAAAAGGCGCTGGAATTCTTGAAAAAATTAGAAGCAATTGCACAGCACGAAGCGGTGAGTCCGGTTTATTTTACCCGAATTTATATCGCTTTAAAGGATTTTGACAAAGCTTTTGACTATCTGGAAAAGGCCTATCAGGAACACGATTCCTCACTCCTCAATATTCGAACCGAAGAAAGCATTTGGGATTTGCACGGGCATCCGCGCTTTTTAGAATTTTTGAAAAAGATGGGGTTAGATGATTAAAATAACTGCTATTTTTCTTTTATTTAATTTGGAAAATTAGCGTAAAATTCTTTAAATATTTTTTTACCTTACTCACTATTTTTTTCTTAATGGTAATGCAAAAACCGACCTTCTTTTTAAAACGCTAATTTAAAGGAATTTTTTAAACTTCTGATAAAATTTTTTCTTCCACTTTTTGACATAATCATTTCAATGACCAACTTTTTGGTTCTTTGATTGTATTTAAGTTGAAAGGGGAAAAAGTATTTTTTGAAAGAAGTCTAAAATGCCCTCAAGTCATTTTTACCAACTGAATCAGATTATGGAATTAATAACCCTAACCAGGCCAAACAGCATTTTGGATGTGGGCATTGGTTTTGGCAAGTACGGCTATTTGTGCCGCGAATATCTGGAATTGTTAGACGGACGGCAAAAACTGGACGACTGGCAGCGGCGCATTGACGGCATCGAAATCTTCGAACGATACATTACGCCTTTACAGGAAAAAATTTACGACCATATCTATCCTGGCGATGCGTTGGATATTCTGCCCGGCCTGACGGAAAAATACGATCTGATTTTACTCATCGACGTGATTGAACATTTTGAATACGCGCAGGGCGATCGGTTGCTGCACTTGTGTTTGCAACTTGGGGAAAATGTGATTGTGTCCACGCCTAAATTCGATTTTCCGCAGAGCGCCAGCTTCGGCAATCCTTTTGAAAGGCACAAATCATTTTTTAAAAAAAGCTATTTCAAACGTTATTCCGATGTTTTTTTTGTGCCCAACTTTTTCTCCACCATCGCCTATCTGGGAAAGGACGCCAAAGCGGTACGCAAAAAAATCTGGAAACGTCGTCTTTTCATTAGTTTACCGGCACAATTCGGCCTAAAAAAATTTTCTGGGAAAATGATCATGCGCGCCGCCAAACCGTTATTTGAAAAAGCGGAAAAAGAAGGAGTAAATCCATGAGCATAAGAATTCTTTTCATCAGTGGCTCGGTAGGTTTAGGCCATGTGACGCGCGATTTGGCTATAGCCTGGGCTATCCGTTCGCAAATACCTGATGCTGAAATCGTCTGGTTAGCCGGCGAACCGGCTAACCGTTACCTTGAACAAAAAGGGGAACGCTTACTACCCGACCGATACCAATGGAACGAAGAAACCAGTGTGATCGAAAATGTGTCCGATGGAACCCGATTGAATGTGATCAAATACATGCTCAATGTCCAGAAGAAAGTATGGCCCAAACATGTGTCTTTATTTCAGGAAATTATGCAGAACGAGCGCTTTGATCTGGTCATTGGCGACGAAACTTACGCTCTTTCCATTGCCATTAAAGACGGCAGATTATCTCTTAACACACCATTTATTATGATTTACGACTTTATCGGTGTGGATGCCACCAGTTTTAATCCGCTTGAAAAACTAGCCGCTTACATAACCAACCGCAGATGGACCGGGACAAACCACAGATCAATTCAACCAAGGCGTAGTTTTTTTCAACTTTGGTTCGTCGGTCAGGCAGAAGATATCCCGGACAAGCCCTTTGGCTTCCGTCTGCCCAATCGTCGGGAGTGGACGCAAAAACATTACCAATTATTAGGCTACGTGTTGCCCTTTGATCCTGATGATTACCGGGACAAAGAAAAGATCAAAGCCGAATTGGGCTACGACGAGCGCCCGCTAATTGTATGTTCGGTGGGTGGAACGAATGTGGGCCGGAAGATGCTGCACCTTTGTGTTGAGGCTTTCGAAATTTTGAAAGAAAAAGTGCCGCATCCGCAAATGGTACTGGTTTGCGGCCCGCGGCTTGATCCGGCTACCGTGCCAGAGACAGACGGCTTGCAGGTGAAAGGTCTGGTTCCGGATCTGTACCGCCATTTTGCCGCCTGCGATCTGGCGCTAATTCAGGGCGGAAACACCAGCACCATCGAGTTGACTGCCCTGCGCAGGCTTTTTATCTATTTTCCCATCGAAGGTCATTTTGAACAGACTCTGATTGATGAGCGGCAAAAGCGTTTGCGGGCCGGTGTACCCATGACGTTTTCCACAACCACGCCCGAAACACTAGCCGAAAAGATGTTCGAAACCATGAATCAGCCCATAAACTACGCTGACATTCCCACTGACGGCGCGCAAAAAGCAGCCCAATTGGTGAAGGAATTGTTGGGCGTAGAAACTAAAAACCAAAGTACTTCAACCGTTGCCAAACAAGAAACGGTAAACAAACATTAAGGTTGATGATCATGAGCGCCCAAAAAATCCTTTTCATCAGCGGTTCCTTAGGCATGGGACACATTACGCGCGATCTGGCCATTGCCAAAGCCATTCGCCAAAGCGTACCGGACGTGCAAATTCACTGGTTAGCGGCCCATCCGGCCAGCATGGTGCTGAAAACCGAGGGCGAACATCTGTTGCCGGAGCCATACCTCTGGCAAGATGAAACCATTGCCGCCGAACAGGCATCCACTGGTTTTAGCATGAACCTGATCAAGTATTCCTTTAATGTAAAAAAAGCCTGGAAACGCCATTTAAAGGTTTTTAAAGAACTCATGACCAACGAACATTTTGACCTGATCATTGGCGACGAAACTTATGAAATCGCCATTGACATCATGGCTAAAAAGCTGACGCTTGACGTTCCCTTCGTAATGATCTACGACTTCATCGGCACGGTGTCCATGAGCCGCAATCCCATTGAAAAGCTGGGCGTTTATCTGAACAATCGCAAATGGACGCGCAACCACGATCGCCTGCCTTCCTTTTTAACCAACCTGTTTGTCGGCGAAGCGGAAGATGTGCCGGACACACCGTTTGGCCGCGGTATGCCGAGCCGCCGGGATTGGTTGGAGCGAAATTGCCACGTTTTGGGCTACATTTTGCGTTTCCATCCGGATGATTTCAAAGACAAAAAAGCCTTTCGCGCCCAATTGGGATACGACGACGGCCCTCTGATCGTCTGTTCCATCGGCGGCACGGCCATTGGTAAAAACATGCTGGAATTGTGCGGTCGGGCGTACCCTTTGCTTAAGAAACAATTGCCCGGCTTGCAAATGGTGCTGGTCTGCGGCCCGCGGCTCGATCCCAAATCATTGAACGTTCCTGCCGGCGTGCAGATGCGCGGTTACGTGCACGAGCTGTACAAACACTTTGCCGCCTGTAACCTAGCCATTGTGCAGGGCGGCGGCACCACGACCATAGAGTTAACCGCTTTAAGAGTGCCTTTTCTCTATTTTCCCATTGAAGGGCAGTTCGCCCAGGAATTGTACGTTGCCGAGCGCTTAGCCCGCCATCGCGCCGGCGTAAAGATGACTTTTTCGCAAACCACGCCGCGCATTCTGGCCGAAACGGTCCTAAAAACCATGCGCAGCAAGGTGGATTACGACCGAATTCCTGTGGACGGCGACCTCAAGGCGGCCCGAATCGTCAGGGAATTGCTTGGTTTGGCAGGCGGCATTCGAGAAACTATGGCATTACCCAAACCACAAATAATAAACAATTAACAAAGGTGATGATCATGCGATCCAAGAATATTCTCTTTGTCAGCGTTCAGGGCGGCATGGGACACGTGACGCGCGACCTGGCCATTGTGCAGGAATTACATCGTCTGGCGCCGGAAATCAAGGTCTCATGGTTGGCCCATGCTCAGGCGGCCCGCTTTTTAAAACAGGCCGGTGAGAAGATTTTACCCGAATATGAACGGGTGGCTGATTACAATCTGGTAGGCGTGCAGATTATTCGGGATTTCCATTTTGATCTGGTAAAATACGCCAAACTTTCCGATGCACCCAAACGCCAAAATGCCCGTTTGGTTGAACAGATTCAACAAAAGTACCACTTTGATTTGATTGTGGGCGATGAAATTTACGGCATCATGGCCGCTCTGGCCAAAGGCGAAATTCAGTTCGATTGTCCGCTGATCATGATGGTCGATTTTCTGCGCTACCAGTCGCTCAGCAAAAATCCCGTCATGCGCGTGGTGGCTTATTTTAAGAATCGCCTGTTGATGGGATCGGTGCAAAAAACATCTCCGCAGATGAAGCATTTTTTCGTGGGCGAATGGGAAGATATTCCCAACCGGCGTTTTGACTGGTTTCTGCCGCATTGCCGAGAATTTGCTA
>JALWEA010000516.1 GCA_027039465.1 Calditrichia bacterium
GGTTTCCAGCAATCCGCAGGGGCCGTAATCGTAAATGTGGTTATTGGCCAAATTAGCCAAATCCACTCCGCCGTCTTGCAATACTTTTACGAATTCAGGCGGTGCTTTAAAGACAAACGGTTTTTCTCGGGCGCTGTCACAGGTGGTTAAAGGGCTTTCCAAATTGATGATTGAGAGATCAGCCGATTTGAACCAATCGGCGCGGGCAAAAGCGTAAGCATAGTCATTCTTGATTTGGTCTTTAAAATGATTGGCTAAAAGCACATCACCGGTAAACAGAAGGGAAAGCACACTATCGCGTGATTGTGCGGCAGATAGCGAAACACTAAAAAATACAAAGATGATGACCGCCCAATTTTGCAAGTGGCGTCTTTTCAAAACTGCATGGGGCACGGGCAGTTTGCTAATTGACTTTAGCCACAACTTGCTGATTGAGGATCTGGTCATCAAAGAAATAATGGGCAGGGTTTAAATGTTTACCGCGGAAAAGCACCTCGTAGTGCAAATGCGGAGCCGTGCTTAAACCGGTATTGCCCACCTCTCCGATTTTTTCACCACGCTTTACGAATTGACCGCGACGAACAACGATTTTGCTCAAATGGCCGTAACGGGTTTCAAAGCCGTATTTATGGTTCAGAATAATCATTTTACCGTAACCGCCATTATAGCCGGTAAATTTCACAATGCCGTCGGCCGTAGCATAAACCGGCGTTCCGCGATGGGTGCTGAAATCCACACCTTCATGAAATCGCATCACTTTGTAAATCGGATGAAACCGCATGCCAAAAGGACTTGAAACAACGCCGCGCAAAACGGGGCGTAATGCGGGCAAATATTTAAGCGAATCTTGTTTTTTATAAAACGTTTGCAAAAGGCTTTGATAGCTTTGTTTTTCCAACTTTATTTCACGTTCCAATTGGCTAATGGTGCGCAACTGTTTGGAAAGATCAACTTTGGCCTCGAAACCGCTAACCTGATCCAAGAACTTATAATTATAATCCGAACCACCGATACCGACCTGACGCGTATCGCTGTCCAATTTGGGCAAACCCATTACTGTTCGCAACTGATCATCTTCCGTGGCAATTTTGGCAATTTGCCCGTTTAGGGTTTTAATCTTGTGACTCATTTCCTGCAACCGGTTTTGCAGCATCATATTGGTACGCAACAAACGTTTCATTTCCGAATTGAGGCTGGAATTAACGATCATATCCAAGCCAAACTTCCCTACTACTAGAAAAACGATTAAAAATGTGGAAATAGACAAAATAAGTTTCCAACGGGAAATTTTCACCTCTTTGATTTTTCGATGATCTTTGGAAATAAAGATAAGGCGAGATTCATCCTTAATCATACCCAAGCCCCTGAACGTTTATGATTAAAACCCCATGCATACGTCTTACGTGATTCAAATCAAAATATAACAAAAAAAAACTCTGCTATCAAGCAGAGTTGATATTAAATTTAAATTTTTTATTAAAGAATTTAGCACTTTATCCGAGATAGTAGCGCAAAACTTTACTTCTCGAACTGTGACGCAAACGACGCAAAGCTTTTTCCTTGATCTGGCGCACGCGTTCACGCGTTAATTTGAACTTCACACCGATCTCTTCGAGCGTGTGTGGTTTTTCACCGTCCAATCCGAAATACAACTTCAGAATTTTCGCCTCGCGTGCGGTTAAAGTGGACAAAATGTGGTTCACTTCCTCCTTTAACGATTCCCCCATCACTTCCGAATCCGGCTCCGGGTCTTGCTGATTTTGAATGATATCGATCAACCGGCTGTCGCTGTTTTTTTGCAACGGAGAATCCATGGAAACCGAACGCGTTGCCATTTTAATCGTATCGGTAATGTCACCGGAATCCACTTCCAACACATTGGCAATCTCTTCCGGCGTCGGTTCGCGTTCATATTCCTGTTCCAACTGACTGTAAACTTTGCCGATCTTGGTCAATGTTCCCACGCGATTCAAAGGTAAACGTACCAAACGGGATTGTTCGGCAATGGCTTGTAAAATGGATTGCTTAATCCACCAAACCGCATACGAAATAAATTTAAATCCACGGGTTTCATCGAATCGATAGGCCGCCTTCATCAGGCCCAGGTTACCCTCATTAATTAGATCTTCGAGAGACAATCCGTAATTTTGATATGATTTGGCCACACTGACCACAAAACGCAAATTGGCGCTGACCAATTTTTTCAGCGCTTTCTGGTCGTTTTGTTTGATGCGTTTGGCCAGCTCGATTTCTTCATCCGGCGTTAACAAGGGAACTTCGCCGATTTCCCGTAAATAATTCTCCAAAGATTGATTTTTGCTAATAAAAAAATCGCTCACTTAACCTACCCCACTTTTTTAGGTTAAAATATAATTATGGTTTTAAATAATCCTTCTACTAAACGGAATTAAATTGATTAAAATTTCATTTCTTTTTATTTAATGTACTTTCCGCCTTGATTTGTTCCAATTCTTGCTTATATTTTTCCAATT
>JALWEA010000517.1 GCA_027039465.1 Calditrichia bacterium
CCCTGCCCAAACTACCTGCGGAGCTGTTGAATATTCCCAAACGGCGCTATTGGCTGAGTCCGCAACGTAAAGAGGCAACCTTACGTTATGTGATGCGCTTTTTACTTTGGATCGCCGATTTGACCATGCTGTTTTTATTCGGAGTTAGCTATTTAATTACCCAAGCGAATTATTACCGCACAAACCGTTTGAGCTCCGCATTTTGGATTTTGTTTTTCCTTTACATTGCGGCCATCACCGTTTTAACCGTTTCCATGTTAGTGCATTTTTTAATATTGCCTAAAAGCAAAAGTCCGACTGATTAAAATTCGGTTTTTAACGCTTTTGTTTAATTTGGAATTTTGAGCGGGGTAAGTCTTGTCTATTGCGAATTTTTCAGAATAGTAAGAAGCTTTTTAAGCGGGGCCGAACCGCGACTATTCCTGGCAAAAATCAAAATATTCCCTTTGACTTCCAGCAAATAATAGTCGTTTCCTTTTTGCACTACGGGCGTTCGGGACGATGTTTTAAAGTAGCTTCGCAGCAATGCCTCCATTATTTTTAGGGCTTGTTTGGCTTCGGGATAGGCTATAAGGGCCAATGTGGTTCCGTCCGAATAGCGGGCCAAAGCGACTTTAACGCTATCGGTTATTCGGAAGATATTTTTTTCGGGCAGATTAAAGGCGCGCCGCAGCCAAAAATACGTGTGAAAAAACCGCAAAGAATGTTTAATTCGCTTCTTTAAAGGCAGCTTTGAGGGAAGCGCGGGCAGGAGGCAAGGGGATTGAATACGATTGTCAATTTTACGGGCCAAATCGAAAACGGCGCGTTTGCTTTGAGGCGTTTCCTGCAAAGCCAAAATGGTGATCAGATACCGGCTTTTCCAAAAGAGCAAATAGCCCTGCGCGTAATAAGAGCCCTGCCCGAAGGTGGAGTCCGAGTCAACGGATTGCTGTAAAAAAAGGCCGTAGGCGTTATCGCAATTTCCCATATCGTAAAAATCCAGCAAAATATCCGGCCCGTTGTTGCGGCGGTAAATGCGATGGATTAATCGGCGGAAGCCGTACTGCAAATAAACTTCGGCGCCGCCGTCTAAAAATTCGTACAAGTTGTTCGCCTGATAAATTTCATCCGCAGCAATGCGCTGCCAGCCGTCTATGGAGTCGGGTAAAAGTTGCTTCCATTCACCTGATAATGAATTCTTGCTTTGGGCGCTTAAAAAAGACGTTAAAAATAAAAGCAAAATGAAAAGCGTAACTCGTCTCATGCGGCAATAACTCCGTGCAATGCCCGAATATTCCAATCTTGGTTTCCGAAGCTTAAATTAACGGCCATAAATTTCCAATGCCATTTTTTGAAAAATATTTAACGCCAACTGACTTCATCGAAACGTTCGTCCGATTGCAGACGATTGAAAAGGGAATTCTCATATTGTTTTTCACGAATACGCAAATCCAAAACGGCCTCACATTTTCCGGTTTTGGGCTGTCTGGAAATGCGGCGGCCTTTAATGCGGAAATTTTGTCGGTGTAATTGAGCAATAACCTCGTCCAAAAGATCAATATCGCCGTGCCATATTAAATGCAGAAGGTAATAATGATCCGACTTGATCGGCAGACGGTGAAGCGTGTACAGGGCGATGAGCACCAAACCAGTCAAAACCACGGAAACGCCGTATTCTCCCAAACCCGTGGTAATTCCGATTGCCGCCACCACCCAAATGGAAGCCGCGGTTGTTAAGCCGCGAACAAAGTCTTTGCTTTTAATAATGGTACCGGCACCCAAAAAACCGATACCGGTAATGACGCCGGCTGCGGCTCTCGCCGGGTCCATTCGAACAACCGAATTGGCATCCAAATGTAATTCGAAGAAGAGTTTCTGAAAAGCGATAATAACGGCTGCCGAGCCCAGGCAAACCAAAATATTCGTTCGCAGGCCGGCCGGACGTCCGCGGACTTGACGCTCAATTCCGACTAGGCCTCCCAAAACCATGGCTACCAATAATCGAATAACATAGACGTCGTTGGCATTTACAAAATACATCCATTCATTCATTTGTGTTCTCCGCTTCCTTTTTTTTGTTTGAATAAATTAATACAAGATGGGCAATGATTCAATGAAACCGCAAGAAGCGCCGACTGCTTCGGATGAAAAGATTCAATGACCTTCGGAACCTTTACAAGACATTTGAAATAAAATTGCATTTTTTAGGGTTTGGCTTAATTTTGGAAGGAGCAAAGGGATCGCGGAACTGTTATGAGAAGATGGCTTTAGCGGAATGCCGATTTATCGCGTTCTTCTTTGCCGAGGCGTTTTTGAATTTTGAGTTATTAAATAAAAAGGAGGTTGTTTATGGCCTATTTACCCGCATCATCACGTTATGAGTCCATGGAATATCGGCGTTCGGGGCGCAGCGGTTTAATGCTGCCTGTTATTTCGCTGGGGTTGTGGCACAATTTCGGCGGAGTGGATGTGTTCGAAAATGCCCGTCAAATGATTCATCGAGCGTTTGACCTGGGCATTACTCATTTTGATTTGGCCAATAATTACGGGCCGCCTCCTGGTTCCGCCGAAGAAAATTTCGGCAAGATTTTGGCGCAGGATTTAAAATCGTATCGCGATGAATTGGTGATTTCCACCAAAGCGGGTTGGGAAATGTGGCCGGGGCCTTACGGCAATTGGGGCTCGCGCAAATATTTGGTGGCCAGTTTGGATCAAAGCCTGAAACGTATGGGCCTGGATTACGTGGATATTTTCTATCACCACCGACCCGATCCGGAAACGCCGCTTGAAGAAACCATGGGCGCTTTGGATTACATTGTGCGCAGCGGCCGTGCTTTGTACGTGGGCATTTCTTCTTACGATCATGAAAGAACACGTAAAGCCGCAAAGATAATGAAGGAATTGGGCACGCCTCTGCTTATTCATCAACCTAAATACAATATGTTCGATCGTTGGATTGAAGACGGATTGTTGAAGGTGCTTAAACAGGAAGGAATCGGTTGCATTGTGTTTTCGCCGTTGGCTCAAGGTTTGTTGACCAACCGATATTTAAAAACCATCCCCGCGGATTCCAGAGCTGCCAAGCCGCACGGTTTTTTGCGCAAAGAAGAAATCACGAAGGAACGTTTGAGCAAGATTAAACGTTTGAACGATTTGGCGCGCCAACGCGGGCAATCGTTAGCTCAAATGGCCATTGCCTGGGTTCTGCGACATCCGACCGTAACTTCGGCTTTGATCGGCGCAAGTAAGGTCGAGCAGATTGAAGACGGCGTGGGCGCTTTGAAACACTTGCAATTTTCCGAACAGGAATTGAAACAAATCGAGAAAATTTTGGCGGAATAATTCCGGAGGGAGAGCACAAATGAAATCCGTAATCGCTTCGATTGCTTTGATGATTTTTATTGCTTTCAATTCTCTTCAAGCCGGAGACGCCGTGCCGGCAGCTTTTAAGCAAGGGGATCGCTTAATGGGACTTAAACTGGCTTTGGGTTCGGTTTTCGGTTCCAGAGCAGGATTTGTTGTCAGCGGCGAATACGGCCTGAAAGATCATTTAATCAAAATCGAAGGTTTGCCCAACAGCTTGGGCATTGGAGGTTCTTTCGGTTATTCTTCTTTTACGGAATTTGTTTTTCCCTGGGGTAATTATTTCTATCAGAACTATTTGTTTTTAGGCTCGGCTTTTTGGCATGTGGATGTGTTCAAAAAGCGTCAAATCGATACGTATTTAAGAGCCAATTTGGGAATTAATATCGATGCCTCGTCATCGCCGGGTGCAGGCGCTCCTGGGCGGGACAGTACGTATGGCGGACTGGTTTTCGGACTTTCATTGGGCGGCCGTTACTATTTTACGCAGAACCTGGCCGCGGCAATGGAATTGGGGTTTGGCATGGGGAATATTCGTTTGGGAGTGGATTACAGGTTTTAGGATCAGGGGGAAGAAGTGGTTAAGGGTTAATGGTGTAAGGGTTAAGGGGGGATTGGTTAAATTGGTGAACGGGTGATATCGTTATTCGTGTATTCGTTAAGCGTTAATCGTGAAAAATTTGAATAGTAGATTTGTTGAATTGTTGAATAGGTAAAATCAGGACAAAGACTGACAGGCTAATCCCGATGAAAATTGCGATAGGTAAATATGGCGAATTAGAGATTAAGTTGACACAATTGGCTGAAATCATTATTTTTAACTAAGAATGCTATAAAATCGATTCTTAAATAAGGGGACAACCTATGAAGATCAAAGAGAAAATTGTAGACCACATTGCTGTTTTGGAAGTGTCCGGGAAAATGATGGGCGGGCCGGAGACGATGGCTTTGCATGATCATGTCAAAAGCCTTCTGCAGGATGGTATTAAAAAAGTTGTGATTGATTTGGGTGGTGTTAAGTGGATTAACAGTTCCGGCATGGGCGTTTTGATGGCCTGTATGACCACGCTTTCCAATGCCGGTGGCAAGTTGGTGTTGGCGCACGTTTCCGAAAAAGTAAACAGTCTTTTGATGATTACCCAGTTGATCAAGGTTTTCGAAACGTACGAAACCGTAGACCGCGCTGTGGCCGCTTTACGGGAATAAAGTTCAAAGAACCGCTTCGGCGGTTCTCTTTCTTTTTAATGAATCGCCATCGCCCCGCCTTTAGCCTAAATTCGAAATTTACTTTTTCATTTTCAAGGAACTACGAAAAGTAGCGTTTCGAACGAATTCTCAAGAATCTTCCGAAAATTTCGAGTCTAAGATAAATAAAATCACAAAAAAGCAGGTGATTATGGTACGAAGTGAATTTGACATTTTAAAAGAACGGGTTGGCCTTCTTGAGAAAGAGCTCCAGCATAAACAATTAACCATTTCATCCATCCACGAAATCGGCAAAGCGCTTAGCTCGGAATTGAAAATAGACCGCTTGCTGCCGCTCATCATGGAAGAAGTCACCCGACTGATCGACGCCGAGCGCAGCACTTTTTATGTGGTTGATCACGAGCGGGGCGAGATTTGGTCGAAAATCGCGCAAAAGGCGGAAATCAATGAAATCCGTTTGCCCATCGGCAAGGGGATTGCCGGTCATGTGGCCAAAACGGGTGAAATCGTTAATATTAAGGATGCCTATTCGGATCCTCGATTTGATCCTTCTACCGATAAAAAAACCGGTTATCGCACGCGCAGCGTTTTATGCATGCCCATATTCGAACCGGTGCGCTCCGATAAGGCGAAGCCCAAAATTTTAGCTGTTATTCAGGCTTTGAATAAAAAGGACGGTATCTTTACGCGCGAAGACGAAGAACTGATGGCCAGCTTGGCTTCGCAAATCGCCATTTCTTTGGTAAATTCACAATTGTACGATTCCCTGGAAAAGAAAGTAAAAGAACTCAATTTGTTGTACGATATCGAGCAGGAAGCATCGTACACGGAAAAAGAAGGCACGCTTTACCGCCGTTTAATTAAAAAAATTGCCCACACTTTTCAGGTTGAAGCCGGACTATTAGCTTTTTTTGATGAAGACAGCAAACAATTCGGGCCGTTTTTTTCGTTTAACATTCCTTCCGCACAAATCAAAAAATTGGATTTGGCTTCCGATTTGGGAATTGAAGGCTATGTACTTAAAAAAGGGAAGATTTATGCCACCAATTGCGCACCGCACGATCCCTTGTTTCTGCAAAATCAACCGAGAGGTTTGAAGCTGGAAATTAAACAGATGCTTTGTGCACCTTTGAAAATCGGGGGTAAATCCGTAGGTATCATTCAACTTTTTAATAAGAAACTGCCGAATGAAATCTTCCGTAAAGACGACGAACGCATTATGACTTCGGTGAGCCGTCAGCTTTCGCGCATGGTGGAAGCCCGCAAACTGCGCGAGGAAAAGATCAAGGCCGAACGATTGGCCGCCATCGGTAACATGCTCAGCACCATTGTGCACGATTTGCGAACGCCAATGAACAATATTTACGGTTTTGTCGATTTGTTGGCCGAGGAAGACGATCCCGAATTGCGCAAAGAATTCGCGGATATTATCACCCAGCAAATTCAGATGCTGAACAATATGGCTCATGATGTGCTTGATTTTGCTAAGGGGAAAACAAATATTTTGCCGGTCAAAACACCTGTTAACAAGTTGCTGGATAATTTCAAGAAAACCTTTGAAAATGAAATCGAGCGTAAAGGTTATCATTTGCAAATTGTGAATGAGGCGCCGAGTATGATTTATGTGGATCCGGATAAGATCATGCGCGTTTTTATGAATATCATGAAAAATGCTTTGGAAGCCATGGAACCGGGCGGTACGTTTTCCATTATTGCCAAAGATGCGGGCAACGAAGTGGAATTTCAATTAAAAGACACCGGTAAAGGTATTCCCGAAGCGATCCGAAACCGCCTGTTCGAGTCGTTTGTTACCAGCGGCAAGGAAGGCGGCACAGGGTTAGGCCTAGCCATTGTGAAAAATTTAATCGATCAGCATAAAGGGCGCATTGAAGTTGAATCGACGCCGGGACGCGGGACAACCTTCAAAATTTATTTCAAGAAATTGTAGCCATGGGACGTTTAGCTTATATTGCCCACCCGTATTTTGAAGAACACAATCCGGGTTCCGGCCATCCGGAGCGACCGGAACGTTTGGCTACCATCAATTCCTACCTTGATCGTAAGGGGTTTTGGCCCCGCGTGCAAAAGCTTCAAGCGGAGAGCATCGATCCCGACTTGTTAAAGCTTAACCACGATCCCGAATACATTGATTTTATTTTAAAACAAAAGGGCAAAGAGCGGGTTGTGTTGGACGGCGGTGATACGGTTTTAAGCACTTTTTCGGTGGAAGCGGCTTTGTTGGCGGCCGGGGCGGCCTTGCGTTCGGTGGATGCCGTTTTTCGGGAAAACTTTGACAAAGTGTTTGCCGCGGTTCGCCCGCCCGGTCACCATGCCGAGCGCGAGCGGGCTATGGGTTTTTGTGTTTTTAACAACATCGCAATTGCGGCCCGTTATGCCATTCAACAAAAATACGCACAAAAAATATTAATCGTGGACTGGGATGTACATCATGGCAATGGCACACAGCATGCCTTTTACGATGACGATTCGGTTTTTTACTTTAGCATCCATCAATATCCTTTGTTCCCCATGACCGGATTAAAATCGGAAATCGGTGAAGGGAAGGGCAAGGGATTTACCAAGAATATTCCTTTGCCTTACGGGCGCGGTGATGACGATTATATTGTGCTCCTGGAGCAGGCACTAGAAGAAATCGGGCAAAAATTTGTACCGGATTTAGTTCTGATTTCCGCCGGATTTGACGCACACAAGGAAGATCCGTTAGGGGGCATGCAGGTTTCTACCTCCGGATTTTACAAGATGACGGAGCTTGTCAGTCAGTTTGCCAACCGGTTTTGCCAAGGGCGTATTATTTCGTTTTTGGAAGGGGGTTATGATTTGAACGCTTTGGCGGAAAGTGTTTACCGCCATTTGTTGTGTTTATTGAAGCATTGACGGGTAGTTTTTTTCTCCACCCCCTGTTGTCCCCCTCGTAGGGGGACTGAAAGAAGTTCGTTGAATTTTGTCCAAAATCAAAGTTACAGGTGGTTTGATACAAATTATTTTACTCAAAGCATCGATGTTCCAATTACCGTGCAAAAACCAACAAAGCACCTTGCGTCCCCCTTGTATATTAAAGTTATTAAGAAAAAAGATCTTTGCAAATAAAAAAAATAAAACCGAATTTATCCGACATGTAAGAAGGGG
>JALWEA010000518.1 GCA_027039465.1 Calditrichia bacterium
TTAGGAATTTGGCTGTTCATAGCCGCTTTCCTGAATTTTGCTCCAAAAGGGAATTTGTGGGATGATTTAATTGTAGGAATAATTGCAGCCATTGCCGGTTTTACGATGATTAACAAAAAAGCATGGCAGGGTTGGCTGAGCGGAATAATGGGTATTTGGTTGATCATTGCGGCTTTTATTCCTGCGCTCCAGGCGCACATCGGCAATATGTGGAATGGCATCATTGTCGGTGTTCTCTTAATGATCGGTGGTTTTGGCGCATTGGGCGGCAGCCAGCAGGAACACACCGGACATCAAATGGCGCATTAGGGTTGTTGGGCAGTTTAATTACCACATAATTCTCCCCGAAAAGTCGGTTTCCAATTTGGAAACCGGCTTTTTGTTTGTGCATACCGTTTTCTCAATTCCGGAAATTATTCATATAATACTTGGTATTTGGATATTGGGTATTGGATATTCAATACTGGATTCTCGATGCTCGATTCCGGATAGTGGTCGTGCAATACTTGGTAATTGGACATTCCATGTTGAATATCGGATATTCGGCAGTGGATTCCAGATGCTCATGCCCGTTAGAATCACGAACAAACGATTAATGACGACCCGATTAATTTAACCAATAATTAAATAATTCAACATCCTCTCACTTTTTTACCAGCGTGTAATAATTCTCCAAATTCAAATACGGACATTCATTGGAAAATCCGGCCGGTGGAATGCCCAATGCCTGAATCAAGCGGCCCCAATAATTGACCTGTGCAATGGTCGAGGCCAAAATAACCATTTCCCGATCCGTAAAATTTTCTTTCAGGCGGGCGATAAGATCAGATGAAAAGCGCAACGGTGAATCGGATGCACTACGTGCATATTCCAAAGCAAGCCGTTCGCGTTGCGAAAAAGTTTTTACTTTTTCCAAAGGAATTTGTCCCTGTAAGGCATGGATTTCTTCTTCGGTAATGCCAAAATGTTCATGTTTAAAACTGTTCATATCAATGCAAAACGGACAGGAAACGGCAAATGAGGCTTGCACCCGTACCAATTTAAGCATGCGTCGTCCCAATGATTTTTCGTTATGTGCCACCAACGATTCCAATACACCGGAAGCAATTAACGTTTTCGGGTACCAGAGAAGAACGCGCGCCGGCAACAATTCTTTATGCATGACTTTTTCCACGATCCAAATCAAAAAGCGCAGAACAAAACCTTTATGTTTTGGAACGGAAACATAAGGGGCACCGATTTGTATTGAATCAACAGAAATCATTGCAACTCCAATCATTTGTCTTTTTAGCTTTTGCGTACGGGTGTTATCCTACGAGAGATTAATGGCGGTCTATGGATTTGATAATGAAATGCATTGACTGGTAGCCGGAAACGGATTCTGCAGCCTTGTCTCGATATGATCCCACTTTTGCGGTCACTACTCGACTACCGGTTGCGCCACCAGCCGCACAAATAATGATTCCCGATTAACGGATAACGACTACACGAATAACGATTTCCCCATTCAACCATTTAACCCTTAACTCTTAACTCTTAACTCTTAACCGCCTCCTTCTAATCACCCTCCTTTAAAGCCAACGTGGCCGCCACAGCCGCGATCCCGGCAACCACAAAGGTCATAATGCGTGAGGTAATTACCTGCTCCAACCCGGAACTGATCCAAATAATGGTAAAGAGCATTCCTGTAATAATGGTGACCAAAACGGCTTTACCGTGGAAGCGCTTCCAAAAAAGCGTCAGCAAAATAACAACGGAAAATGTTCCGCCGATTCCGGCCCAAACATAGCCGACCAGCGTGTAAATCAGTTTGGAAGGCGAAATATACGCCACAAGCAATGCAACTACCGCCAAAGCGGCCGTAACCATGCGCGAGCGCCGCAACGCCTTGTTGCTGCTTTCTCCCTCCGATTTTAATAAATTCTCAGACAGTTCCGTGGAAGATAAAATCAAAAGCGAATCGGCGGTGGAAATCATGGCGGCAATGGCGCCGGTAATCAAAATAGCGGCAATGGCCGGCGGGAACAATTCAAGCATTACCTTGGGCATCACATATTCGGGATCGGCCAACCCCTTCGGGCCGAACAGTCCCAAACCGATCCAGCCGATAGACAGGGCGCCGATGTAGGCAATGATCGTCCACAAAATGCCGATATTACGACCGACTTTAGCCTGTTTTACATTGCGAATGGCCATAAAGCGCATGCTCAATTGCGGTTGACCGCCAAGGTAACCGAAAAACCAGGAAAGGCCGCCCATGATGGTAACGCCCAATGTGAAGCCGCTGGCCGCACCGCTCAACGAATAATATTTTGGCCCGGCCAAATGCAGCGCCTGCGGAATAGTGTGCGCAAATACGTCCGGTCGGGAGCTCAAAACAATGATACCTACAATCGGCCCGATGATCAGCGCAGTAATCATGACAATGGCCTGTACCACATCGGTGTAAACCACGCTGCGAAAACCGCCGTAAATGGTGTAAGGG
>JALWEA010000519.1 GCA_027039465.1 Calditrichia bacterium
TAGTATTATTGTTGTTGGGATTTTAGATCACAGCATTTACAGCCAATTGCTGTTCTCCATGTTCAAGGTGGGCGCGGTGGCGTTTGGCAGCGGATTTACCATTATGCCGTTGCTGCAACAGGAAGCGGTACTTTCCCATCATTGGCTCACCATGAAACAATTTGCGGACGGCATAGCCTTCGGACAAATCACACCTGGCCCGTTCCTGATTACGGCAACGTTTATCGGTTACAAAGTGGCCGGTTTATGGGGCAGCATTTTAGCCACGGTTGGCATGTTTTTCCCGTCATTTTTCTACACGGTCATTGTCACCGAAATTTACAATCGCATTAAAAACAACCGCTGGATTAAAATGGCCATTCACGGCATCATGAGCGCTTTTACCGGAATGATCTTTTTTGTCGGTCTGTCGTTGGGACAGGTTAGTCTTACCTCGGCGGCAGCGTATGTTTGGGCGGTGGGCGCTTTTATTTTGGTGCGCTATTTAAAGATGAATTTAATATGGGTATTTACCATCGGCATTGCAGCCGCCTTTGTTTTTTATCTGGCAGGATTTAGTTTGGCCTGAAGTAAAATTAATCGTAACAAACTATTTAAAACAATCATTATCAAAAAAGCCCCGAAAAGTCGGGGCTTTGCGCATTAAATTACTCGGCTGCTTTGGGTTTGGTTAAGGCTTGCCAAATCCCTAAAATGGCCACCACGATCCCTACAATAATCAGGTTCCAATTAATCATTAAAGCCGCAATGAAACCGGAAACCAAAATCCACAACCCTAAAATCCCGTTAACAATGCCCTGCCACTGTTTGTAAGTCCAGAAGCCGAAAATTGCGATTAAAATGCCAACAATGATGTAATTAATGTTGACATTCAGCCCGGGGATAAAACCCGAAATTAAGAGCCACAATCCCAAGATGAAGTTAACCCATGCTTGCCACATAGTTACGCCTCCTTTTTGTTAGTTTATATTTGCCCTGAACGGGCGTTCCGGGATTTGCTCTATCATTAAATTTTGATAAAATCAATCGAGAAAAGGGAACAAAAGTTCGTTTGTTTTGATGTGTCATGAATCCGATTGATAAAAGAAGAGGCGTATATCCAAAAAACAAATAGAGAATTACGGTGAGAGCCTTTTGCGGGTTCCGAAATGACCTGACTAACGTCAGATGCGTAAAATTTAATGATCGGTTAAAAATCGTTGCCTTCAAATTACCTTCCAGTAATTGATGCAACTTACGATTAAATCAAAAAATCAGGATATTTCACAACTACAATACATAATAATACTCATTAATCCCAAATCAAGCAAATTTTTAAATACAGACTCATTTTAAAAGCCCAAAAGTCGGCCACCCTGATAAACCAAAAAGCTTATTAGCCAGGCTAAAGTCAAACCGATTCCCACGGAGAATGCGGTCACTTTCCAAGACCCTGATTCCGCTTTGATGGTGGCAATGGTCGCCACGCAGGGGGTGTAAAGCAGTGTAAAGATCATAAAACTTATGCCTTGCAACGGACTTACATGCGCGGCAATATGAGCCGCCGGATTCCCGCTGTAAATAACGGCCAGGGAACCGATGACGATTTCCTTGGCAATAAAACCAAAAATCAGAGCAATGATTTCCTGCCAATCGATGCCTAAAGGTTTAAAGACAGGCGAGACAGCCTGACCTATTTTGGCCGCCCAGCTTCCGCTTGCAGTCACTCCGGGAGGCAAATTTGTTAAAAGCCAGACGAAAATAACGCCCAAAACAATAATTGTGGAAGCGCGATTTAAAAAGTCTTTCATTTCTTCCCAGGCGCGCAACGAAACCGTACGTACCGTGGGCAAACGATAAGGCGGAATTTCCATAATAAAAGGTTCGGGCTTTCCTGCGTAATGAATCAGTTTAAGGAAAAGTCCGACTAAAATGACAATAACAAAACTTAAAATGTACAATCCGAAAACGACCCAAGGCGCAATGTAAGACGCAAATAAAATTCCCGAAATAAAAATAAAAACCTGCAAACGGGCGCTGCACAAGGTAAAAGGAATGACCAGCATGGTAATGATGCGATTGTGCTGACTCGATAAAATACGGGTTCCCATGATGGCCGGAACATTGCAGCCGTAGCCCAGCAAAATATTAATAAACGCTCGCCCATCAAGCCCGATGGCATGCATTAAATGATCTATCAGGAATGCGGCCCGGGCCATGTAACCGCTGTCCTCGACCAACGACATGAATATGAAGAAAAAGGCAATGATCGGGAAAAAGGCTACAACAACACCAACTCCCTGAATAAGTCCGTCGACAATAAAATTCGTTAAAAAAGGCGGCAAATGCTGCGCAACGAACAAGCTGCGAGTTGCCCCCTGCAACCATTCGAAGCCCTGACCGATCCAATCCTGCAAAGGCGTTCCCAAAGCATAAATACCCTGAAACAAAATGAGCATAATGAGAATGAATAAAGGGATGCCCAAATATTTATGCAACAAAACCG
>JALWEA010000520.1 GCA_027039465.1 Calditrichia bacterium
AATAAATAGAAGGGAGCTATCATGGCACAGAATGATCGTGAAGATAAGACCATTTACAAAGTTGTGGTTAATCACGAAGAACAATATTCCATTTGGCCGGCCGATCGTGAAAATCCTTTAGGATGGAAAGATGCAGGCAAAACGGGTAGCAAAGAAGAATGCTTGGCCTACATTAAAGAGGTCTGGACGGATATGCGTCCTTTGAGTCTGCGTAAAAAAATGGAAGAGATGGCCAAACAATAAAAAATACGGCACATTCGTAATTCGTAACTTATTATCATGATCTTAACCACGTTAAAAAATCAATGGATCGTAACGCCTTTGCCGCGCGCACAGGCTAAGTTGGCTTTGTATTGTTTGCCTTTTGCCGGAGGAAGTTCCAATAGCTTTCGCTCCTGGGCTCCTTTATTGCCTCCGGCCGTGGAGCTGCGCGCCGTGGAATTGCCAGGGCACGGTTCCCGTTTAAACGAAAACCTGTACCGTCGCATGGACGAAATTATTCCCCCTTTGGCCGAAGCTATTTCCGCATCAATTGATCGGCCGTTTGCGATTTTCGGGCACAGCATGGGCGCTTTATTAGGTTATGAACTTGTCTTGCAGCTTCAGGAAGAGTACGGCAAACTTCCGGAGCATGTATTTCTTTCGGGTCATGGAGCACCAACCCTGCCTGAACGGGAGGAACCCATTCATCAACTGCCCAAACCCGAATTTTTAGCCAAAATACGTCAATACAACGGTACTCCGCACGAAGTGTTGGAAAATAACGAATTGATGGAATTAATGGAGCCGATTTTGCGTGCCGATTTTGAAGTGTGCGAAACTTACCAACCAAACTCCGTTCGACCCATGGATGCCCATTTAACCGTCATGGGCGGCATTGCCGATCCGGGTGCTTCCAGAAACGATTTGGAAAGTTGGCAAGATTTTACCAAAAAGTCCTTTAATATTCGTATGTTCCCTGGCGATCACTTCTATTTATTGCAACACAAAATGACGCTGTTACAAGCTATTTTACAAGATATTAACAAGCATTTTAATTTGAATGAGTAAACCATGCAGGAATGGCAAACGTGGTCGTATGAATCTTTTCGATTTTCATCGCCCGATGAAGTACACGTCTGGCTTGTTCCTTTGAACATCACGGATGCCTTTCTGCAGCGCCTAAAAGAACTGCTTTCCCCAGATGAAAAGGAGCGTGCCGCTCGTTTTAAATTCGAAAAACATCGCAAGCACTTTATTGCCGCCCGAGGCCAATTACGTCTTTTACTTGCCGCTTATACCGGTCGGGCAGCCGATCAATTGCGTTTTTCTTACAACCGTTTCGGTAAACCGTCTTTAGAAAAATCAAGTACATCCCAGCCCATGCAATTCAATATTTCCCATTCTCATGAATTTGCCCTGATGGCTTTCCATCCCGAATGGGAATTGGGCGTGGACATCGAATGGATGGAACCCGATTTTGAAGGCCTGCATTTGGTGAATCGGTTTTTCTCGCAGAACGAACAGAAACAAATGGAAGAAGTTCCCGATGCATTAAAGAAAGAAGCGTTTTTTAACGGCTGGACGCGCAAGGAAGCTTACATTAAGGCGCGCGGCAGAGGGTTAAATATTCCTTTGGCGCAATTCTCGGTTTCTTTGCATCCCAACCGACCGGCGCGGCTGATTGAAACCACCCATGATCCCGAAGCTCTGAATTTTTGGAAACTGCAAGCCATTCCGGCCCCGCAAAATTACAAAGCGGCTATCGTAGTTAGGGCTTCCTCTTTTAAATCAGTTCTTCGGATCGGTGCAAATTTGGATCGATTATTAGAAAAAAGGCCCACAAACCCAAGCGAGTCGTGAGCCTTCATCTTGCTTGAATAGTTGCAAGCTTCCCTTTTTTAAACCGAAACCCACAAATTCAAATCGCGTAATAACCGTCTTGCTTCCTTAACCACATTTTCCGCCGTAAAGCCAAAATATTCCATCAATTGTTTGTACGGCGCGCTCTTACCGAAGGTGCGCATGGCGATAATTTTGCCATGTTCCCCGGCATAGCCTTCCCAACCCAACGGACTGCCCGCTTCGACCACAATGCGCGCTTTCACATCTTCCGGAAGAACCTGCAAACGATATTCCCTGGGTTGACGCTCAAACAGACTGAGGCAGGGCATGCTCACCACCCGAACAGCGATGCCCTCTTTGCTCAACTGCTCATACGCCTGCAAACAAACATTAACTTCGGAACCGGTGGAGATAAGAATCAGATCCGGTTTCTTGTCCGCATCGGCTAAAATGTAGCCTCCGTGCAAAGCGTTTTCGGCCGGTGCATATTTGGTTCGGTCGATGGTCGGCAAGTTTTGTCGGGTTAAGACCAAAGCGGTCGGCCCTTCCTTTTTACTCACGGCAAATTTCCATCCCATGCTCACCTCATTGGCATCTGCCGGACGGAAAACATCCACATTGGGAACGGCGCGCAAAGCCGCCAAATGCTCAATGGGCTGATGCGTGGGCCCGTCTTCTCCCACACCAATGCTATCATGCGTAAAAACATAAGTAACCGGTAAGTTCATTAAGGCGGCCAGACGGATGGCGGGTTTCATGTAATCGGAAAAGACAAAAAAGGTTGCGGCAAATGCGCGTAATTTACTAAGCACCAATCCGTTGGCGATGGCGCCCATGGCATGTTCGCGAATCCCGAAATGGAAATTGCGTCCGCTGCGGTTTTGCGCGGTAAATGATTCGGATGATTCGATATGCGTTTTATTGGACGGAGCCAAATCGGCTGATCCGCCTAAAAAGTAAGGGATGGCCGGAGCCAAAGCATTAATCACTTTACCGCTGGAGGCACGCGAAGCCATACCTTTTTCATCAGCCGGAAATTCGGGCAGGGCTTTCTCCCAATTTTCGGGTAGCTCGCCTTTTTGCATTCGTAAGAATTCATCGGCTAATTCCGCATGTTGCTTTTTGTACTCTTCAAAAAGTGCATCCCATTCTTTTTGCCGTTCCGTACCGCGGGCAATATTTTCTTTTTGAAATTGGTAGGCCTCATCCGGTACATGAAAAACCCAATCGGGATTCCAACCGTAATTTTGCTTGGTCAGGCGAACTTCCTCTTCGCCCAAAGGCGAGCCGTGTACTTTGGCCGTATCCTGCAAATGCGGGCTTCCGTAACCGATGTGGCTGTTTACAATAACCAGTGCCGGTTTTTTGCTTTGCAGAGCTTTTTTCGTTTGTGTTCTCAATTCTTCGGTATTGTTGGCATCTTGCACATAAAAAACGTCCCAGTGATAGGCTTCAAAGCGCTTTTGCACATCTTCGGAAAAAGCCAAATCGGTTTTACCTTCGATGGTGATATGATTGTTGTCATAAAACCAAATCAGATTGTCCAATTGCAAATGTCCGGCAATGGAAGCGGCTTCTGAAGAGATGCCCTCCATCAAATCACCGTCGCCGCATAAAGTAAAAATATTGTAATCGATTAAATTAAATCCCGGTTTATTGTAGCGTGCAGCCAGCCATTTTTGAGCAATGGCCATTCCAACACTGGCTCCGACGCCCTGCCCCAACGGGCCGGTTGTTACTTCGACGCCAGGCGCTTCACCGTATTCGGGATGGCCCGGAGTGCGGCTGTTCAATTGGCGAAATTGCTTCAGGTCTTCCAGCGTTAAATCGTAGCCCATTAAAAACAAAACGGAATACAACAACATGGAGGCATGTCCGTTGGAAACAATGAAACGATCACGGTTGGGCCAATCCGGATTTTTGGGATTGTGCCGAATAAATTCGTTGTACAAAGTAAAGGCTACCGGAGCCAAACCCATGGGAGCGCCTGGGTGCCCGGAATTGGCCTTTTGAATGGCATCAATGGACAAAGTGCGAATGGTGGTAATCAATGCGTGTTCCTGTTCTTTTGTTAAGTGCATTCTTAAGTCTCCTCAAAATGATTTGCCGCTCAATTCCGACGAAATTGATTTAATAAATGAAACGGAAATAATTAAAATCCGTAAAATGTAAATTAATACAAAGGGATAAATTTTCCAATAAAATTATTAAAGATCGGAGAGGAAGATTCGAGCGTAATATCATCTGACTGATTGCTATCAGTCAGATGACAGCCGGCGTTGGGACTGATAGCTATCAGTCCCACGGACGACAGATTAATTTTGCTTTCATTCGGCTTTAACAATAATTTTAAACGGAAAACAAATTTAAACTTTTGAAAAACGCCGTGATTTCAGAATTTTATTAATTTTTGAATATTCGGTACTGATTTCTACTCACAAACCGATCATGGCTAAGTCCGTGTTGATCACGGGCTTACCTCCCCCTCTCTTCGAAGAAGAGAGGGGGAATGAGGGGGTGAGTTAAACATCGCAAATCCTTAACACAGGCGGGAAATATGTCTTCGAACAAAAAAAACATTCCGGAAATCTTCAAATCTCCTTTTATCGAGCACGGCTATGGCGCTTTGTTTCAGGGCTTTCAGCATTTAATGCGTCATCGCATTCGGGATATTCTGTTGGTCTCCAGTTTGTACGACCTCTACGTTTTTGAAGAAGACGGGCGTATTTACGAACTGATTCGCGAAGAATATCAAGGTTTAAATTTGAGCCACATCCCTGAGATTACCCGCGTCTCCCGAGGGGATGAAGCCTTGCAAATGGCCAATGAAGAAAAACGCTACGATTTGATTATCACCACGCCGCATATCGAAGATATGGATTCAACCGAATTGGCGCGCAAAGTACGCCAATCCGGTTTAAATATTCCCGTTGTTTTGCTGGCTTATGACAATCGGGAGCTGTCCGAACTTTTGAAGCATGCGGATTCCAAAATGTTTGATCGTATTTTTATTTGGACCGGCAATTTCCGCATCATCATTGCCATTGTAAAACACCTCGAAGACATCATGAATGTAGAGCACGATACCAAACTGGTCGGTGTGCAAACCATCATTTTAATCGAAGACAATGTCCGTTTTTATTCGGCCTATTTGCCCTTGCTATACACGGAAATATTAAAACAATCTCAACGTTTGATTTTGGAAGGCGTCAATTTAACGCACAAATATCTGCGCATGCGTGCCCGTCCCAAAATCTTACTCTGTACCAATTACGAAGAGGCATGGCAATATTTTGAAAAATATCAGGACACCATCTTAGGCGTTATTTCCGATATCGATTTTAAGCGGAAAGGTAAGCACGATGATAAAGCAGGCATCAAATTTGCCCGGGAGGTCAAAAAACGGCATGATGACATCCCCATTTTATTGCAATCCAATCATTTGGAATATGCCGATGAAGCCAGAGCTACCGGAGCGCATTTCATTTTAAAAGATTCGCCTACGCTGCTACAAGAATTGCGCCGTTTTACCAATTCACAATTCGGCTTCGGCGACTTTATTTTCCGAACACCCGAAGGCCGGGAAGTCGGCCGGGCACACGATTTGATTTCATTGGAAGAGCAACTGAAAGTCGTTCCGGCCGAAAGTATTCGTTTCCATGCCGAACGTAACCATTTTTCCACCTGGTTAAAAGCGCGTACCGAGTTTTGGCTGGCGCACCAATTGCGCCCGCGCAAAGTATCCGATTACCCGTCTTTGGAAGCCTTGCGCCGACATTTAATCAATTCGTTAAAAGAATACCGTAAGCTGCGTCAGCAAGGCGTTATTACGGATTTCAACAAGGATACCTTTGATCCGCAAATCGGTTTTGCCCGCCTGGGCGGCGGCTCGTTGGGTGGCAAAGCCCGCGGTCTGAGTTTCGTAAACACATTGATTACCAACTACGGAATCACCAATCAATATCCAGGCATTAAAATTTTGGTTCCGGCCAGCGTGGTTTTGGGCACGGATGTATTCGATGCTTTCTTGGATGACAATAATCTGCGCGAATTTGCCTTAAACAGTAACGACGATCAGGAAATTGTTCAAAGATTTTTAGCCGCTTCCAAATTCCCGGATGACATCATCAAATCGCTAATGGATTTTCTGGATTTGATCGATTCCCCGCTGGCCGTACGTTCGTCCAGCCTGCTGGAAGATTCGCAGTATCATCCCTTTGCCGGAGTTTACGAAACCTACATGATCGCAAATAATCATCCCAATCGTCTGATTCGCCTTAACGAATTGCTCAATGCCATCAAAAAAGTTTACGCATCCACTTTCTTTAAAAGTGCCAAGCAGTACATGCAGGTCACTTCGTACAGAATGGAAGAAGAAAAAATGGCGGTCATAATTCAACGTCTGGTTGGCTCACGACACAAAAATCGTTTTTACCCGACTTTTGCAGGCGTAGCAAAATCTTACAATTTTTATCCCGTACCCCCGCAATTACCCGAAGACGGCATTGTATCGGTTGCCCTGGGTTTGGGACAAATGGTGGTGGATGGTGGGAGTGCCATAAAATTTTCGCCAAAACATCCGACGCGGCTTTCACAATTTTACACAACCAAAGACTTATTACGAACCACTCAACACAAATTTTACGCGTTAGATTTTGACGCCTATCATCCCGAAGATTCGAAGACTTTTGACGAATCGGTGCGCTTGTTCCCGCTGAAATACGCCGAAGAAGACGGAACGCTGTTTTATGTTGGCAGCACCTATTTACCCGAAGAGGATCGGGTTGTAGATGGTACTTCCAGACCAGGAGCACGCGTTGTTACTTTTGCCCCCATCTTAAAACATCGTATTTTTCCTTTGGCTGAAATATTAAATCATCTGCTCGAAATAGGAAGTTGGGGTATGGGCACGCCGGTCGAAATCGAGTTTGCCGTTAACATGCAACCTAATGAAAAGGGACTAAAAGAATTCGGTTTGCTGCAAATGCGCCCGTTGGTTCTGAAAAGAGAATTGGAACAAATCAAGCTGGAAGAATGCAAACCTGAAAATTTAATCTGTTACAGTGAAAGCGTAATGGGGCACGGCATTATTAAGGATATTTACGATGTGGTTTATGTGGATTACCACCGTTACAATCGTGCCAAAAGTCTGCAAGTTGCCAACGAAGTAAGTCAACTGAACGCCATGTTAGTCAAAGAAAACCGCCCGTATGTTTTGATTGGCGTCGGACGCTGGGGTTCGCTCGACCCATGGCTGGGCATTCCAGTAAACTGGGAACAAATCTCAGGTGCCAAAGCCATTGTGGAAACCAGTTTCAAAGATTTCATGGTTGAACCCTCTCAGGGATCGCATTTCTTCCAGAACCTGACCTCCTTTTTGGTCGGCTACTTCACGGTCAATCAATTTAAAGAACAGGGTTTCATCAGTTGGGATTGGCTCAATGCGCAAAAGCCCTTCACCGCCCATGAATTCACATTTCACCTGCGCTTCGATGAGCCGCTTCGGGTAATTATGAACGGCCGCAAACGAAAAGGCGTCATCACCAAACCTGGCATTAAGGAGAAATAGAAAATTTCGCCAAGCATCTTTGCCCCTCCTTGCGATAGCAGGGATGGGTTGGGGTGGGTTCTTTTTTTTTAACCGAATCCATCCGGTGCCGCTCCCCGCATCCTGCTGTTCTAACTTTGCGGCGCCAATCGCCCGACCCAAAATCCCCACTGTGCCAAGGTTTAATCGGCCTATTCCGATTATTTGTACACTTTACTGGCTTTTTCCCAGGCCGTAACAATACCCCGAATCATGGCCGAGCTGAAGCCCTCATGCTCCATTTGATTCAAACCCGAAATCGTAAT
>JALWEA010000521.1 GCA_027039465.1 Calditrichia bacterium
TTCGGGCAGGATGGCCATGGTGCGCAGCAATGCTTGTCGATCCTTAACAAAATAGGCCGAACAGTCGAAGTTGGTAAACATCCACTTGTGCGGATTGAAAACAAACGTATCCACCTGCTCAATGCCTTCAATCATCCAGCGATATTCCGGCAGCACCAGAGCATTTCCGGCAAAAGCCGCATCCACGTGCAACCAAAGATCATATTTGGCGCAAATAGCGGCAATTTCTTTCAACGGATCGATAGCCGTGGTTCCCGTAGTGCCTAAAGTTGCCACCACTGCTATCGGTTTTTTACCCGTCTCCAAATCGTTTTTTATGGCCTTTTTCAAAGCAGCCGCATCCAGACGCAATTGATCGTCAACATCTACTTTAACCAGATTTTCTTTTCCGAAACCGGCGATCTTTACCGCTTTTTCGATGGACGAATGGGTTTCGGTGGAGCAATAAATACGCATGCCTTCAAAATCGGCAAATCCCTTTTCATTAATTTGGTAGTTGGAATATTTTTCCCGCGCCGTTAACAAAGAAACCAACGTTGCGGAAGAGGCGGTATCCTGAATAACTCCTTCCCAGTTTTTAGGCAGTCCCAACATGGCTTTTAACCAATTCATGACCTTCTCTTCCAACTCTGCGGCAGCGGGAGATGTGTCCCAAATCATGCATTGAGCCGCCAAAGTGGCTGTCAACATTTCCCCTAAAACCGAAGGATAGCTGGAATTGGCCGGAAAATAAGCAAAAAAATTGGGGCTTTGCCAGTGGGTCATGCCCGGCAAAATAATCTGTTCAAAATCCTTCATAACCTTTTCCATGGACTCGCTTTCCTGCGGCGGCTCTTCCGGAATGCGGTTGTAAATCTCGCCAGGTTCCACCTGAGCTTTAACCGGAAATTTTTCGATGGATTGATAGTAATCGACCATCCAATCCACCAATTGATGCGCTTGTTTGCGGAATTCTTCAAGGTTCATCATGGTTTAAATCCCTTTATGTTAAATGATGACCAATATCAAAGTGCTTACCTTTACAGGTAAAGCGCCACGGCTTAGCCAAAAGCCCGTTTGGAACGGGAACCGACCTGACACCGACAGTCGGTTACCTTTCCTCATGCTCAGTTTCGGAAGAAGAGGCAGAAGCAAAAATTTTAAGCCATTAAGCGCGGCATCTGACTGATTGCTATCAGTCAGATGACATTTGTTTTGGGACTGATAGCAATCAGTCCCAAAAGCCGGTGTTTGCATCAACGACAATATCTTACTCTCAATCTTTACCTTCCGCAGGAATTTTAATTTCCACAAATTGGTTTTTGTTTTTCCCCGTTTTAATCTCTTTTTTCCATGATTTCTTGCGATAAATGATGTTTAAAATATAATGATGGTTTAATTTGACTTTAAACGTCAGCACGTCGTTTAAATCGTTTTTTTCATCCCGCGAAAATCCTTCTTTCACCATTTGCTTTCCGTCCCAAAGCTGTACCTTGGCACGGATGCGTTTACCGCTAACCTCATCGATCACTTTAATTTTCAGATTAACCACATTTTCGTTTTTCACTTTACGTGTGTAGCGTCCGGTCACATCCACCGCCCAAAAATAATCGGCTTCCTTTTTAAAAATATTGGGGTAAGGCGTTCCTGTTTTTTTGTAAGACAGGGCATAAATGGCATATTGAGGATCCGTATGATTGGCCCTGGATGCATTATCCTGAAACCAGGCCTTGTCCAAAGTGTCTTGCGAACCCGATTCCAAAAAATGCCATCCGTTATCCCACACTTCTACCCAGGAATGATTTCCGGAATCATTGTACCACATCGGCGTCCCGGTCAAACGCGCCGGAATGCCAACCGAACGGCAGGCGTCCACCAATAAAATCGACAAGCCGGTACAAGAGGCCAGCCCCGCTTTCATGGATTCCATGGGGCTTTGGTCGGCCTTGGGACGTTCGGTGGAATAATGCACATTAACCAGCTCCCAAATGGATCGATTCAATTTAACGGCTGCTGCGCCTGGCGTTGCGATGTTTTTGACCAAAGCAAAAAACTTCTCATAAAACGGTTTGCGCCAGCGATCACGTTTTTCGTGAATATTGGCATACGGTAATACGTAATTCAAAAAGATGGAATCCGGAAGTTTGGCGCCCCATTTAACCTTTTTACGCGCCAAATAAGCATAATACAGATTTTCTTTTAAAAAATCCGCGCTCAATGTGCGTAAATCGATTTTGGGCATGTAGCTAAGCAAAAAAGCCGCACCTTCGATTTCATCATTGCTAACCGATTTCAAAAAACCGGTCAATTCGATAGCATTGGTATCAGCTAATTGCAGCGCCGCCCTGACCATTCCCTGATACTTTTTCGGAACTCTGTTCAAATCGTTGGTAACGCATCCCGCAATACCAAGGATAATGAATGCGGCCACAAGCCGCATCTTAAATTTTTCCATTTCTTCACCCTTCCTAACAAGAGTCGCTCGGCTCTTAATG
>JALWEA010000522.1:0-807 GCA_027039465.1 Calditrichia bacterium
GCAGTTGGTCGACCAAAGCCATTCAAGAAGCCGAGAAGTTGGGCAAACAGGTTAAAGTTATCGCTTCTTCGGAAGATGAGAATTTTACGTACATTCCGAAAGATATTAAGGTTTCTCCGGATGCCACCTACTTGCACATTACTACCAACAACACCATTCGCGGTACGGAATTCCATGAGTTCCCGGAAACAGGGAATGTGGATTTAATTGCCGATATGTCGTCCGATATTAATTGCCGTAAAATTGATGTCAGCAAGTTTGCTTTGATTTATGCCGGCGCTCAGAAAAATATGGGCCCTGCAGGCGTGACGATCGTCATTATCCGCGAAGATTTGTTGGAACGCAGTCCGGCAAATATTCCGACCATGACCAGCTACAAAATTATCGGCGGAAAAGATTCTTTGTATAACACGCCGCCGACTTTTGCCGTGTACATCGTTAAATTGGTCTTGGAATGGATGAAAGATCAAGGCGGTTTGGAAAAAATCGAAGCCATTAACCGTCAAAAGGCCAAACTGCTTTACGACATTTTGGATGAAAGTTCTTTTTACAAAGGTACGGCCCGCAAAGACAGCCGCAGTTTGATGAATGTAACCTTCCGCTTGCCGAATGAAGAACTAGAGAAAAAGTTTGTTGCCGAAGCCTTGGAAAACGGTATGTTGGGCCTGAAAGGTCACCGTTCCGTGGGCGGTATTCGGGCTTCCATTTACAATGCGGTTCCGTTGGAAGCGGTTGAACATTTGGCGGATTTTATGAAGAAGTTTGAGAAAGCCAACGGGTAAGAAGGAAGGCAGAGTACGAAATTTT
>JALWEA010000522.1:817-2462 GCA_027039465.1 Calditrichia bacterium
TGAAATAGGAGTGGCGGGTTGTTTTTTTCGGAACTGATAGCTATCAGTTCCGAAACCCATTGGCATCTGACTGATAGCAATCAGTCAGATGCTTTTGTTTGCAAACAATCTTTGATGTTTTATCCTTCCGGTTCAATAATGCACATAATCCTTCATTAAATAATTCTGAACATAATCCTTAATGCCTTCTTCCAAAGAATGGAAATCTTGGCTAAAACCCGCTTTCCTCAGCTTGTCCATTTTAGCCTCGGTAAAATACTGGTAGCGATCGCGCAATTCCGGCGGCATATCAAAGTATTCGATTTTCGGCTCAAGATTCATTGCGCTAAAAGTTGCGCTTACCAAATCTTTAAACGTACGCGCCTTACCTGTGCCCACATTGTACAATCCGTTAATTTCCGGATGATTTAAAAAGAACATAATCACTTCCAGCACGTCTTTTACATAGATAAAATCGCGCAATTGTTCGCCATCCTTAAAGTCGGGTCGATGGGCTTTGAAAAGCCGCACGTATCCTTTTTCTTTGATTTGATTAAAGGCCTTGAACACTACCGAAGACATGTCGCCTTTAAAATATTCATTCGGCCCGTAAACATTGAAAAATTTAAGGCCGACTATTTTTTTTAGCCAGCCTTCCCGTCGTGCTTTCAGATCGAAAACCTGCTTTGAATAGCCGTACATGTTCATGGGACGCAGCAGGTGAATTTGCGATTCATCGTCATCGTAGCCCTGTTCGCCCATGCCGTAAGTAGCCGCCGAACTGGCGTAAATAAAACGGATATTGTTTTTTAGAGCATATTGCGCCAATTGCAGTGTGTAGCGATAATTATTTTCCATCAGATAATAAGCGTCGCGTTCCGTGGTCGCACTGCAGGCGCCTAAATGGATAATGGCCCGTACATTCTTTGCGTTTTCCAGAAACGGCAAAAGCTGCTCGCGATCCAGATAGTCGATAAAACTTAAGTGCCGTAGGTTTTTCCATTTATCATTGGTGCGCAAAACATCCACGGCAATGATGTCGTTTTCTCCGTTTCGGTTTAAATGAGAAACAACACAACTGCCGATAAATCCGGCGGCTCCTGTTACAATAATCATGATTGGCCCTTCCGAAGTAAGGAGTTATTTTTTACCTAAACTGGGCAATTTTTTAATTGTCATCGCGAGAATCCCGCCTTGGCGGGAGACGCGGCGATCCCAAGGAGATTGCCACGTCCCGATAAATCGGGACTACTATTGACATGATAAGCCCGCAAGTTCATTATTTCAACCCATCCCCGCCCCTTCCCTACGACGCGTCCCGATGCTCGGGATTTACAATACGGAAGGGTGCCCAATTTGCGGTGAGCATTTGGCGAATTACTGAGTTGAAGTAATCTTTTGCCCACCGGTGCGTAAGATTTTGGCCGATTGCCAAATAACTGCGACGGAACTAAGAATTCAGTAAATCCGTTGCTGCTTTGGAAGGGATTACCGCGTCACTCGCTGCGCTCGCACCTACAATGACATCCGGCCATTCCCCCCTTATTTCAACAACTCAACAAACCGTCACAAATACTTAGGCACCCCTCCATGCGCTTGCAGGGAGGGGGCGGGGGTGGGTTTTAATAGCAATCATGTCACCATCTTAATAATCCACGGCGCAAGC
>JALWEA010000523.1 GCA_027039465.1 Calditrichia bacterium
ACAATCCGCCTTGTGCAGCGGTAACCGCTTTCTTCTTAGCAAGATCCATGCGTTTGGAGGTACCTTGACCTACGCTGGCCACACCACCGGCCTCAATAATGGCATTTGCCATATCGGTCAAATCCTGGAAGGGATCTTCAATGGTTTCCAAGGTTGAGCCGCCAACTTTGGTAGTTTTGGAACCCCCGCCACAAGCCACCAAAAGACTGAGGGCGAATACAAACGATAACGCTACAACTAAGAATCGCTTCATAATGATTCTCCTTTTATTGGTTGATGGATGAAAAAGATAGCTTAAGTATCCTCATTAATTCCCTAATACACATTGACGCAGATCAATTTTTCCCATTTTGTTTATACCTTACTAATATATGCCATGAAAAATTTAAGGAATTTTTTATTCAGCGCTTTTTGGGCATTCCGCATGGCTTTTGCCCGTGCTTCTTCTTTTGAAATCGCTACCGTTCTTTGGGTAACGTTAAACGTATTTAATGCAACATTATTCAAATTATCATAAACATCCACAGTAATTTTCCAATTATACGCCACAACCCGCCTGCGCTTTAAATTGGATTTCCGGATATCAAAGGCGTATTTTATGGTAAAATCTCCCTTGCGATCGCTGATTTTAAATCCGGTTTTGGCAATAACTTCCCTTAAATATTGCTCAATTTCCTGCGGCGCGTTGCCCTGAGGCTCGATATTTACCGTAATCCGATCCAATAGATCGTTCCGCATTTTAACCAGGGTGGCCTTGGTAATTCGCTCCGGTACATTTCCGCCCCGGGTCAAAATCTGGTATTGTTCGTTTATCAGAGCATTGATTTCACTCAGGGCAATTGCTTTGGTAATGTACGCATATTTCCTCAATTTATTCGGTTCATCCCGGAAATGCTGGATATACTCGTCAATTTTGTCCTGATTCTTTAAAATATCTTTTTGATAAAGGCTTGCGGTTTCCCGACGGTTCAAATAGGCTAAAACATAGTACAATCCTTCCGAAGAAGAAAAATAGGTTTTATCGATTTTGATATTTTTCAGTTTTGTCCGCGTACTCACATTCGTGCGTTGGAACATCCGGGTGCTTGCGGTTAATTCGCCGTTTTTTCCTTCCGTCTCTAAATAGTTTTCGATTAACGTTCGGTCCACATTAATTTTGGACTGGAAAACCCGGGCAATATTCCCAACCGCATCGTCTTCCGCAGCCTGTCGGGTATCACCGCTGCCCACCCCAACGATGTATTCATCTTCCGGATAATACTTCATGGGATTGGTCACCCAATCCGGCAGTTGATCCGATTTGGGAACAGCCGATTTTTGCGCCGAAGCGCAGTGGGATACCAAAATCGTCAGAAACAAATAAAAGAACCATTGAAAATAACTGTATTTCATTTTATCTACCCTTGTTCACCTTGATTAAAATTTAAGCGCCAAAATATTTTGCTTATGGATGATTCGATAATTTCCGTCCGTTTATTGTTGTTATTTATCAATTTAAAGAAACAAAGTCAAGTAGATTTAAGTAATCATTCATTTTGTAGTTTCGAATCTCTTTGGATTTAACCAACATTTGTTCCCGCGTTAAAAAGTCCACTCGAATGGTATGCATCCCGTCTTCTACTAAAAATTCTCCCACATAACAATTCTGGGGCATTGTTCGCCAACAGCGCACATCCGGTTGTTCACTGGCATCGACGCCAACATCCACAGCGGCATTAATTACAGCGTTCAGAAAAGGATTATTGCCCGACTCTTTTCGTAATTTTTCTTTTGCCTTTGCCGCGGCAATCCCTTTGGTGATGGTACGAATCAAGGTCTTCAGATAAATGTAGTTGCGCTTATCCTGGAAAGTATATTCGGCTACTTTGCCCATATCTTCCAATAATTCCAGTTCTCCCTGAAACTTACCGTCGATATAAACCTTAATGTAAGCGATCTTCGACCCCTGCCGTTCAATCACCGGAAAAGCAAATTTAAAATGGTAGCCCGGTTTCATTCCGGGAAAAGGAATATTGGGTAAAGCAATGGGTTGAGTCAAATCGCTGATCCCGATATAATCCTCATACGTAGTAATTAATCCGCCTACGGCTTTTTTAACCGGCGCAGGCCCGGTAAACGCGATCACATCAATAATCGGCGTCCCGTTATCCGGTATCCGTTTATGTAAAAATTGGGGCGGCTGGTAATAATAAACTCCGGGTTGCGTCTGGAATGCTTGTAAAAGTTTTTCTTTTGCGATGCGACTGTCGTCTTCGGCGCCATCTGCCCGGTAAATAAGATAGCTGATGTAATGTGCCAGGGCGTCATTGTAAAATTTTACCTTCTGGCGCTCTACCTTTGCTTTTACCTTGTCGGAACGATTGAACATATCAAACATGGAACCGTATTTCTCATCCAGTTCCTGTAATTTTTGATTAACCCGGCGCACTTCCACAAGCGCATCCTCGGGTTGATTCAAATC
>JALWEA010000524.1 GCA_027039465.1 Calditrichia bacterium
GTTACTAAGCAATTGAACAAATTTTTGCCCGACGCTGCCTGTGGCGCCCAAAATGCCCACCGGAATCTTTTCTTTAATCTGCAATGGTTTTGCCATTTTACTAATCCGTTTTTTTGTTCACGATTGCGGGAATATAATAAAAGACTGCATAAAAATACATTTTTTCTTTTGGGAAACATTAAAATCTCTTTTTGCGTAAATTGGTTGTTTGAACTAAATGGGATGTTTAAAAGAAATTTTACATTATCCAAAGCAGGAGGTTCACATGAAACGTTTATCTGTTCTCATTTTCGTACTTTTGTTTAGCTGGCAACTGACACTGGCCGATGAGGGGATGTGGCTACTCAACCAGCTAAAGCAATTACACTTGCAGCAAAAGGGTCTGCAAATCGCCCCAAACGACATTTACACACCCGGACAAATCGGGCTGGCAAGCGCGGTGGTCAATTTTGGCGGGGCGACGGCCGAATTGGTTTCCCCGGACGGATTGATTTTAACCAACCATCATGTGGCGTTCGGAGCCGTGCAACGCGCTTCCACCCAAGGAACCGATTATCTGACCAACGGTTTTCTGGCTAAAACACGAGCAGATGAAATCCCGGCACCGGGCTATGTGGCGCGCATTTTTCTAGGAATGAAAGACGTAACCGCCAAAGTATTAAAGGGCATGGACAAAATCAAAGATCCAGTAAAACGAGATCGTGCCATCAAACGGCGTATTAAAGCCATGGAAGACGAGGTCGAAAAAGAAGCCAGCGATATTGAAGCCCGTATTGTGCCCATGTATTCCGGCTTGCAGTACATTTTGTTCAAGTACAAACGCATCGAAGATGTGCGCATGGTCTTTGTGCCACCTAGGGCAATCGGCAACTATGGCGGTGATGTGGATAACTGGATGTGGCCGCGACATACGGGCGATTTTTCTTTCCTGCGTTTGTATGTTGCTCCGGACGGCAAAGGCGCCAAATATTCACCGGACAACGTCCCTTATCATCCCAAAAAATGGATTAAAATCAGCCGCACACCATTGCACAAAGGCGACTTCACTTTCATCATCGGATATCCCGGACGTACTCAACGCTACTCCACTTCTTTTGCCGTTGACTTCGCCGAAAACAAATATTACCCGGCTGCCGTAAAGGAATTTAAAGAAGTCATTCAATTTTTAGACAACGTAGGTAAACAGTCGCCTGAATTGGCCATTAAAGCCGTAGGTATCAGCAAATGGCTGAATAACAGCATGAAAAATTTTGAAGGTAATTTGGCGGGTATGAAGAAGAACCATCTGTTGGAACAGAAACAGGAGCAGGAAAAAGAATGGCTTAATTTTATTAATAGTCACAAAAAGTTAAAAGCCAAATACGGTGATTTGCTCTCCCGCTTTAAAGAAGAGTATCAAAAGGCAACCGCATCCTTTGATCGGCAGTTCGTTTTGGGCCAATTCAATTATCTTTCCGGAACCATTCCGTCCATAGCGCAAAGTATTTATTATGTGGCTACTCAAAAAGCCAAGCCCAAAGACGAGCGCGATCCCATGTTTTCCGAAAAAGATGTCAAACGCATGGCCGAACGTCTCAAATTTCGTTATATGAGTTATGCACCGGAAATCGACAAGGGCTTGCTTAAACGCGTTTTACTTAAAATCAAAAATTTGCCGGAAGGACAGCGACTTTCCGGGCTTGAATACATCTTCAAAGATTATCCTTCCATTGATGCTTTTATCGATTCCGCTTATGCCCACACCAAATTAACGGATGTAAACTTTACCCAAAGTCTGTTTGATAAATCATTGCAGGAGCTAAACAAAATCAACGATCCGTTCTTAAAAATGGCCCGCGCTTTGGAACCGGAGATGGAAAAATTGCGCAAAGAACAGGAAGCGCATCAAGCTGTTTTGCGTCAATTGGAAAAAGAATACATCAGCGGTTTAATGGAATGGCTAAAACGTCCATTTTACCCAGACGCCAACGGAACGATTCGCTTTACTTACGGAAGGGTGGCCGGGTACACACCGCGCGACGCCGTCTGGTACAAACCTTTTACAACGCTTCATGGCGTTATGGAAAAAGAGACCAGCAAATGGCCGTTCATCGTTCCTGAAAAATTAAAGGCATTGTACAAAAACCATGATTACGGTCAGTGGTTCGATCCGAAATTAGATGATGTTCCTGTGGACTTTTTAAACGAATGCGATATTACAGGCGGCAATTCAGGCAGCCCCACTTTTAATGCCAAAGGAGAACTAGTTGGCATTGCCTTTGACGGTAACTGGGAAGCGCTGACTAGTGATTGGAAATATGAACCGGCGATTCAAAGAGCGATCAATGTAGATATTCGCTACGTCCTGTTTATTACCGAAAAATTTAGCGGTGCCGACAATGTACTGAAAGAATTGGGCATTCGGTAGGACAATTTTGATTTATTTATTGAAGGCGTGCAACCTAACTATGGGTTGC
>JALWEA010000525.1 GCA_027039465.1 Calditrichia bacterium
CGGCAAGGGAAATTAACGGTTTCGCCCTGGTGGTTTGTCGTTTCGTTTGCAGTGGTGTTCGCCCATTTCCTTTTCGTAAATCTTAAGTTCGACCAATTCCCGCAACGCCTGGCCGTTCATTACAATATTCAGGGTCAGGCCGATCGATTTGTACAAAAATCTTGGTGGGCCGTTAATCGGTTACCGTTTATTTCGGTGGGAATTGTTTTGTTGATGCTTGCTATTTTTTACGTCATCAAACGTTCCAGGCAGGAAATCGATCCTTCCATTCCCAAGATTTCGCTCCAACAAGACCGCAAATTTCGCACCTATTGGTCGGGGTATGTGGCGCTCATGTCTGTTTTAATGTCGGTTTACTTTTTCTATTTTTCTTATGCGATTTTGGTCGGCCATTTTATCACTTGGGCGGTTTGGGCCTTCCCGGCTTTAATCATTCTGCTAACCATTGGATTGGCGCTTTACACGGGGCAATCCGGTTACCGCTTAAAAACAACGGTGACAGATTCCGGCCAAATCAAAGCCATGCGCAATGATGATCGCTATTGGATCGGCGGCATTCTTTATTGCAACAAAAAAGATCCCGCTGTTTTTGTGGAAAAACGGATCGGCGTCGGTTGGACAATTAATATTTGCAGCACTTGGGGCATTTTAATTTTAATAGCGGTTTTATTGCTGATTTTAATTCCGGCGTTTCTGTGAATTTCAGGTTTTTACATGGACTATTTTCTTATACCCATTAAATTGACAATCACCAAACCCGAAAGGAGCTAACATGAGAAGATTCATTTTAACCCTGTTGAGCGGCTTGCTGCTTTTTTCCTTGCTGCAGGCTCAATCGCCGCCAACGGCGCAGGATGAGTGGGCAAAACCCATCAAACAGGCCAAAGCTTTTATCGGACTATTACAGAACAGCGCCTTTGATAGTGCTACGGCTCTGTTCGACAAAACCATGAAAGGCGCCTTGCCTGCGGAGAAACTGCAAAGTATGTGGAAGACGTTGCAGGATCAAATGGGAGCATTTCAGGAGCAGGGCGCTGTACGCACGGAAAAGGTGCAAACCTATCACGTGGTTTACGTTACCTGTGTTTTTAAAGAAGGTAAACTGGATGCTAAAATTGTACTCGATCCCAAGAATAAAATTGCGGGTTTGTATTTTGTGCCGCATCGGGAAGCCGGTTCGTACAAACTGCCTGAATACGTGAACCCCAAGGCATTTACCGAGATTGACACTTTAAAATTGCCCACGAGTTGGCGCCTCCCGGCGTCATTAAGTTTACCCAATGGCGGGGGACCCTTCCCCGCCATTGTTTTGGTTCACGGTTCCGGCCCCAACGATCGTGACGAGACCATCGGCCCCAATAAGCCGTTTAAGGACCTGGCTTTGGGCTTGGCCAGCCGCGGCATTGCGGTTCTGCGCTACGAAAAACGAACGCACAGGTACCCGAACATTTTGGATTCGTTAAAGGGACAATTCACGGTGATGGATGAAACCGTTGACGATGCCTTGTCGGCCGCTGATTTTTTGCGCAATATTAAGGGAATCGATCCGCATCGGATTGTAATTTTGGGGCATAGCCTCGGAGGAACGTTGGTACCGCGCATGGCCCATCTTGATCCCCGTTTAGCCGGATTTATCATCATGGCCGGTGCCGCACGACCGCTGCCCCAATTAATGAAAGAACAGTATCGCTACATTTTTAATCTGGATGGAAGGATTTCCAAAGCAGAACAACGGAAGTTGCATCAATTGGATTCTTTAATCGCCCTGATCACTTCATCGGAATATCTGAACAAGGCTAATCCCAATGAGCTGATTTTAGGCGCTCCGCCGGCTTATTGGAAAGATTTGTTGCGGTATGATCCGTTAAAATATGCGGATCGTTTGCGAAAACCGGTTCTGGTCATGCAAGGCGGAAAAGATTATCAGGTGACTAAAAAAGATTTTTTGCTTTGGAAACAACATTTGCAATCAAATCCCAAAGCAGTATTTAAATTTTACCCTAATCTGAATCATCTTTTCATGGAGTGCAAAGGAAAACCTTCCCCGTCCGATTATGAAATCCCGGCCCATGTTGCCCCTGAAGTCATTAACGATATTGCCCGTTGGGTGCACCGGCAATTTGGTAAATAACAAAGCTATGAACACCCGCGATTATTTTTCAAACCCGCCTGAATTAACTTTCCTGACAATTTAAATTAAACCGTTGAAAAAATGCTGTTATTTCCGGATGTTTTCATTTTTTGAATATTGTGCGCTGATTTTTACACACACATTAATCATTCCTAATTTCAAGTTGATCAATATATTACGTCCCCCTCTTTTCGAAGACTGAGCCGGGTACACTCTTGACACAGGGGGGTAAATATGTTATATTCGGGGTATGGAAATCTATGGAAAAAATTTCACAGAACCGATTCTAAACGAAATCCGAGAGATGGTCGTCCAAGAGCCGG
>JALWEA010000526.1 GCA_027039465.1 Calditrichia bacterium
GCCCAAAGGCATTTGCGTGGCGCTTAAATGATCCGCCTTGCCGGTGGGCGATTTGGTAAACAGTAAGCCGGAGAGCAGAAAGCGGTGCGGTTTGTTGACGTAAAATTTGTACAGCAACGCTCCGATTACATCACCCAAACCGTCGCCGGTCTTTTCGATTTTAGGGGTGGTTAACCGTTTGTGGACGTAAGGGATGTTTACAATAGCCGTTAAACGATTCAAAATGCCGTAACGAATTTTTAATGTGTAACTGTTGGAAGTAAAATCCGTACCGTCCGGTAAATCCGTCATTTTGCCGGTTTTGCTGTTTAACATTTGAGTGAAGTGCGGGAAGACCGCATAGCCGCGGAAAATCCAATGACCCTGAGGCAGGGTTTTGGCCGGGATGCCGTAAATAGGCGGGCGCGGCGTTAATTTTTGGGCAAATACCAATTGAGCGGATAAAGTAAGAACGAGCAGGAAACTCAGTGCAGAAATCCTTAAAGCCTTCATCATAAAACTCCTTTATGTTTTGACGCAACGTTCCGTTTTTGACTCGTTTATGCTTATATGCGCAAACGAGCATGTAATATAACAATAAAAATCAATTTGTCAATAGGCAATTTTGAATTTTTTATAGTTTTTGGCCGAAAATTTACCGAACTTTCATGCCTGTTCTTTTTGTTGTTTTATTCGTGTGTATTAACCTTAAATTGAAATCACCATATTGTTTTACCATCCGATTTGACAAAGGCCAATGTTTTACCTTTTTTACATTTGATTTCGACGAAATAAAATCCACGCGGATTTTGGAACACCTTGCCAACCAAAAGGCATTTATCTTTTTGGATTTTTTGGATTTTATCATTGATTTGTTGCACATTTAACTTTGGATTCGAAATCGGATTCAGAACGGATGGCATTTTCCCGACCGGTAGAATATCTCCGCTCCGGGCATCAATCCGCAAACTAAAAATAATCTGGTCACTTTTATCGACAAATGGTACAAGATAAATATTTCTGCGCTGGTTCAGAAATGGTAGTCCTGGTTTCACCTCCGTTAGCTTTTGTACGACCATTTTCTTTACGGCTGGCGCATTTACTTCTTTTAAGACCCCAAAGGGTTTTCCAATGACCTGGGCTTGCAGCATCGAAATAAAAACGATGCTTGTCAAAATTGTAATCAGGATTTTATTTTTCATGTTTGCCATCGTTTTGCCCTCCTTAAATTAATTGGTTTAGGTATAAACATGCTCGGTTGCGTTTAATTAAAAATAGGAATTATCTATCGTTTAAAAGATCGGGGCTAAAGCGCCCCGGTCTCTATTGTTGTTCATTGAGTTCGGAAATGCGTTTTTCAACGGCTTTTAATTCCGACTCGATTTCTTTGCGGCGCAATTCGAGACGATCTTTATACCGTTTTAACGCTTCCAACTCGCTAACGGGCGGGTAAGGGAATTCATGCTGCGGTTCGCCGTAAAACATAGGCGAACCAAATCCGCGCATCCGTTTGCCCATGAACATTCCTTTCATTCCGTACATTTTTGTCACCTCCTTTCAAAAGGTTATTGATTAAAACGTTTTAAGTTTTACTTAATTCATTTCTCTCGCTAACGTTAATTATTTCATAAATTACCCGATTTACCCTTGAACCATTTTTGCATTGATTGAAGCTTCTTCTCCTGACGAATGGTTAAACATTTCTTTTAATTTTGGTAAAAAGCGCAAAGAAAGAATCATCATCCACATATCCGTAAAAGGCCCGCCCATGGCTGTTCCGATGGCGCCCAAAGGGCCGAATGTTGAAATCGATAAAGCCGTAGAAATGGACATATTCTTGCACGTAGAGTAGTAAAGGGATACCATATCCGCATATTTCAATCTTAGGAGTTTGGAAATCAAAATCGCCAATGCGAACAAGGTTGTGTAAAAAATGAGCATGATGGCAATGGCCTTAAAAGCTAAATTAGGATGCCGCAACACAATCATGCCTTCCAAGCCGAATACAACGATGACCATCCAGTACATGCCGATCATGGATACACCGGAGAGCATTTCCTTCTTACTTTTAAAATGCGCTTCACCTTTTTTACGGATCCACAGCCATCTTGTCAATTGGCCCAAAACAAGTGGGAGAATTACGTAGATTAATATGCTGTAGAATAATTTCGCTGCGGGCACGTAGATGACCGTACCAACTAAGAGCTTTGTGTAAATGGGCACCGAAACAATCGAGATCAACAAGGTGACCGTAACACCCAAAAGTGTTAAAGGAACATTCCCTTTAGCCAAACCGGTAAACGCGGCTGCCGACCCTGCCATAGGTGCAACCGCAATGAGTACCAAACCCGCCAAAAAGGCCGGATTATTAATCGGTATAAGTTGCAGAAGAACATAAATCAACAACGGACTGATGAGCAGGTTTAGAAACAAATTACTGGAAATGTACTTTCCGTTGGATTTAAACTGTTCCAAGCGTTTGAAATCCGGCCCGATCATCATCGGGTAAAGCATGACGAACAATGCCAAAGGCAAAGTCGGCTTTAAGAGCATGAAAACCGAATGAAAGTAATAACCCAGCAATGTTCCTAAAACCATGAGCGAAATGGTCAACGAAAACATGTGGGATTTTAGAAAGTTAAAAAATTTCATAAAACATCACCGCCTTTTAATTTTGAGTTACTTTTAATAGCTAAAAAATACAATTGCACAATAATGCAATAATAGTTTCCAAAAAATAGGCCAATTTTTTGGCCTTTGTTCTTTTTGATTCAATAAATAGTTAAAAGTTACAAATGCGCAAAATAATTATTGCACAACAATGCAATAAAATAATAAACGATTTTTGTTAATGCAAATTTTATTTTCCGGTTTTTTAAAATTTCTCATTCAAAATAATATTCTTCTTCCGTAATTGGAAAAATAAAATAAAACCCGAAAATAAAAACCCTAAAGCAATGAGCATATTGGCATTGACCCCGAATTGATGAATAATAAACGCACCGATAAACGGGACAATAAGTCCGCGAACACCGCAAGTAAACAAATGAAGTCCGGCAATATCTTCCGTTTCGTATTGTTTAAAACGAATGGCCTGCACTCTCCAGCCAACCGCAATAGCCGAACCGCCGATCCCGCAAAAAATATTCCCAAGTAGTAATCCCCAAAAATTTTGCGTATAGGTATAAAACAGCGCCATTGCGCCTAAGGATAAAAAGGAAAGTTGAAAAATTGTAAAAATGATATTAAAACGATCGGCCAATTTTCCCCAGAGAATAGAAAAAAGAAACCAAACAATCCCGTTAAGGCCAAATAATATGCCGATTTGCGTATTGGAGAGATGCGCTAATCGCACTTCAATAATCGGTAACGCCGGTATCATAAGCAGCATACCAATGCCCGGAATCATAAAAGTTAGTACAAGGTAGCGGATGTCTTTGTTTTCTTTAAATAATCGAAATGGGGAAGAATCCCGAACATCCTGGTCGTTATTTAATGAGCTTTTTTCATTCGGAAAAAAGAGGAAGGAAAATCCTGCTAACAAATTTCCTGCAATAGCTAAAATAAACGCGATCCAATTACCAAATAAATCGATCAGTCGGCCAATAATACCCGACCCCAAAGCATGAGACAAACTAAAAATACCCTCGGTTTTGCCAAGATAGTCTGTCGTCTTTTGAGAATACGTATCTTCAGCCAGAACGACATAAATGGGGTCGCTAATCCCGTAAAGTAAAAAGAAGAGCAGAACAAAAAGTGAAAAAATAAGCGGATCGGTTTCATTAATCATAAAAAGAATAACCAGGGCGGATGCAAAAAATGAAAAAATCAGCAAGCTTTTTGCACCCCATTGTTTGGATTGTTTACTCCATAAAGGGGCAAATAAATTGGCTAGAAAAGGAGCGCTGCCAATGATCGCCAACATAAAAGCGGAAGCGCCATAGCGCGTTGCTAATACGCCAAAATATTCGGCTCCCATGCCCAGGGATATGCCCATTCCGATATGCGCTAAAATGTCCAATTTTAAATAATGTTTTTCGGAATGTTTCATTGATGTAATCCGACAATCAATAAAATAATCAATAATAAAATGGTGAGCCAAAGAATAAAAGAAAAAGGAAGCTTTTGTCTTTTTCGATTTCTTTTTTTACGGAAGGCATAAATATTTCGGCAATATCGATACTTCATGATTATTATTTGCCGTTTATTTTGTTAATCTTTTCTATTCCATCCACGGCCATTGGCGCGCCTCGGCGCTGTGCGGGTATTCTTCGCGAATGCGTTTCATGTAGCTTTTGAAAACTTTGTTGTCCCAGGTTGTCAGGTAGGCGATCATACCCAAGCGCAATAAAAGCAGGGGAGCGCGCGGGTTGTCGTGAAGACTTTCAAAAATGTAACTGTCAAAAAAATAATTTACTATTAACTAACCGATAAATATAATGATGAATTTCTACCATTCCTTCAAAATTTATTTTATCCGATTCATCCGTAACCTGATGTTGGTCTTCATGAAAACCGGTAGAAATCCACAGAGTTTGTATGCCTTGTTTAAAGAAAGGGATTGCATCGGTCAGAGCATCAATTTTATTGAATAATACGGCAAATCCGGGTGATTTTATTTTCTTTAGTTGATCTTGAATCTTTGAATTAGGAGGATTACATCTGATGTAAACAGTATTTTTTCTCATGCGACCTACCATATCCAGATTGATCATAAATCTGATTCTTCTTAAATCAACAATCGGATTTTTCACAAAATAAGTAGAGCCGATTAACCCGCTCTCTTCCGCACCAAAGCAAGCGAATAAAATATAGAATTTTCTTTCGGGAGTTTTAGCGAAAGCTCTTGCCAATTCTAATAGTAAAGCTACACCCGAAGCATTATCATCCGCTCCGTTACGTATGGAATCCTGTATTCCTTTTTTCTTTTTAGGCAATAAATGATCATAATGTGCGCCGATTAGAATAATATCTCTTTCGTCAAGTCCGGTGGGTTTCAGTAGCCCTATAATATTGGCTGCCTTCTTGTAAATAAATTTTAAACTAATACTTAGGTTAAATGATGTTAAAGTTAGTTCTCGGAAAAAATGGCCATTTTGTTCTTTTATTATTTGTTCTAAAGAATCTGAGTTGAGTTGATTAAAATTTAAAATTCTTTTCAACGTCTTTCTGGATATGGTAAGCAGTGGAATTTTATACCTTTTAATTTGTTGGGAATAAGGATGATTTTCTTCTATGGACTTTAATCTTTCGAATTTATCTTCGGGTGCAACGAATAGAATTCCTTTAGCACCGTAAAATTCAGCGAGTTTAATTAAATTTCTCCAGTGGTATTCTTTTCGTAATTTTTTGTCCACTGTTTTCGGAGGGAAAAAATATCCTATGATAAGTTTATCCTTAAAATATCTGCTTATGCGTCTTAAATATATGTTATCGCCATATCCTACTAATAAAGCTTTTGTATTAGATACTTTAACATCACCACTTTTAAGGAAAATGGTAAAGTCTTTTTTACGTTTTAAATAAATCATTTGATTTTTAATGCGGATTTCAAATTTACTACGTGGCTTAATGTCTTGCAAAAAGTCAAATTCTTGTTGAAAGTGATTTTTTGTAATATCTGACAAATCTAAATTTTTATAAATTGAATCAATGTAATTTCTGGCTAAAAAATCACCTTTAGTTAAAGGAAATCGTCCGCTTAATCTGTCTGAAGCCAAATATCTGACATGCTTTTGCAACATGTAGTAGGTGGAATCCTGCTGACTATTTTGGCAGGAAAAGATAAAAATAAGCGTTAAAATTAATAAGATTATTTTAAGAAACTTCATTTTAATAAAGTGCCTCAAAAGCTCCAAAAAGAACTTTTGAGGCAAACTCTCCTTACCTTATATTTTATCCTGCTTCTTTTATGGCTGCGGCTGGACAATCATCTGCTACTTCCTGAACCTTATCATAATATTCTGTCCCACAATTGGCCATTTTACCGTTATCAAAAACATTATTGAACCAGTGTCCTTCTTTAAATATAGCCGAATCATCTTTTTCTTTAAAATCTTTTTCATATTTATCGTAGCAGAGGCCACAATTTGTACAATCTTCAGTTATTTGCCATGTAGTACTTTGTGGAGATTTAGCAAATAGCGAAATATTTTTCTTTGTAAGAAAAAAAGGGCTTAATATTATCAATCCTATGTTTTTTATGAAGTTAATTCTTTTCATTATTTATATCCTCATGAATGTTTACTATATTTTAATCGCTGCTAAGTTTAGTAACAAATTATATAAACGAAATTGACCAAAAATCATATCCGAAACAACATTTAAATTCTTTTATTTGAAAAAGGCAAAATTTCAGGCAAATTTGCGGGGGGGGGAGTTTAAAGATAAAAGAAAAAAGATGAAAATCTATTTGATTATTATTAACCAGAGATATAATATTGAGATATTGGAAGACAAAACTAATTCCAATTTTTTTTGTTAATATTTCGCTAAAAAGCCAGGCCACCTGTAAAATCTCACTTCGCACAGGTTAATTATTTTTACCGTCCTTAGCGTTTTTAGTTTATTTCTTCCAGCAGGATTAAAGATACTACTAAAATATATGAGCTTGCAATAATATTGTCAAATAAAAGTTAAAATTTTTAATTATTTTAATATTATTGAATCTATTTCTCTTGCCTTTTCTATTCCATCCACGGCCACTGGCGCGCTTCGGCGCTGTGCGGGTATTCTTCGCGAATGCGTTTCATGTAGCTTTTGAAAACTTTGTTGTCCCAGGTTGTCAGGTAGGCGATCATACCCAGGCGCAATAAAAGCAGGGAAGCGCGCGGGTTGTCGGGAAAACGATCCAATCCGTCTTCCAAAAGATTTTTGGCCTCTGCGTATTTGCCGCGGGGAATCAAATATTCGGCCAGACCCAGGCGCAAAACGACGCGGAAATCCTCCGGATCCAAAAATCCCGGCAGCGAAAAAAAGACCTTGCCTTTGTAATCCAGCACATAAAACGAAGGCGTCCACACGGCGGAAAATTGCGAACGTTCCCTGCGATCTTTTAAAATATCCAGTCGTAGCGGAACAAACCATTCGTGCAATTCCCGATGCACCTCGGGATCGGGATAGGTCACGGCGTACGTTTTTTTGCAGCCCGAACACGGGTCACGATGAAATTGCAGCAAAATGGGTTTGCGCTGTTTCATCGCTTCTTGTTGTGCTTCTTTCAAGTTAAAAAACCAACCGTTCCAATCCGTTTCAGCCATGGCAAATCTCCCGATGTTATTTGGATTGCTGTTCAGAGAGCGCGAAGCCGATAACGCAGCGTCCGCCTTCCCGTTTGGCTAACCGTTCTTTCAAACGATTTACATCATCAACGTATTTATTTTTAAAATGTTTTTTTATGACATTCAGAATATCATTCAAACATTCCGATGCTTCGCGATTTAAGGAGTAGTAAATCCAGGTACCTTCGCGCTCGGTGACCACCATGCCCACATTTTTAAGCACCGTTAAGTGGCGGGAAACCTGATACTGCGGCACCAACAGGGCGTCGGTCATTTCGCAAACACAAAGACGCTCGCCGCTTTGTACCAAAATGTTT
>JALWEA010000527.1 GCA_027039465.1 Calditrichia bacterium
CAGCCGCATTAATGACAATATCCGGTTGTATTTTGTTGATCAAATCGGCCACACCCAACCGGTCGGTCAAATTTATTGTAAAATACGGAAAATCGTACTCGGGAATATAATTTTCCGCTTCAAAAGAACCGCCAAACAATTCATGCTTTGCGTAAAAATGTTTGATTAAATTTTGGCCCAAGAGTCCGTTGGAACCAAAGATTAAAATTTTAGACATTTTGCGTATCCCTGTTCTTTTCAAGCTTAGTCTTCAACCATATTGAATCCGGAAGTCCTTTTCTGCTACCAGCGATTCCGGCTACCAAATTGGCAAATTTAGCCGCAACAATAATATTTTTACTTCGATAGTATTCGTAGGCAAAAGCCGATAAAAACACATCCCCGCATCCCGTCGGATCAATAACTTTCACATCCGCAGGCGGCGTGGAGATTTTCACTATCTCATTTTTTTCGCGATAAACGCTAATGCTACCTCGTTTACCCAATGTTAAATTAACAATTTTATTCTGATCAAAGCAATATTTCTTGTAAAAAACCGTCAGGCCCGAATGGCAAATCGATTCGAATTCCTTTTTATTTAGTTGAAGAATATCGGGAACGGCTAACCAGTCGTCAAAATTTTTTAGTTTGTGCCTAACGCGCCTTCCGTCCGGCTCTCTGGCTAAAGTCAAACTATGGAGATCCATACTTAAAATGCCGTGGAAGTCTTTTGCGATCTTTTGCAAGTCCGGTAATTCAATATCCCAGCCCGAAATCAAATTAACCAACAAAAGGTCGGCATCCAAAAACGGGACAATTTGCCCGTAGCTTAGCGGCGGCATGGGATCCAACGAATACTCAATGCGTTCCTGGGCATCGTTGTAACGCAGGTCCACATGATTATTGGGTTGCTCGATACGGTAAAATCCTTTTAAATCCACCCGACTATCATCTTTGAAATAATCGATCACATGATCATAAATATCCGCACCGACAAAGCTCACGGGACAAATTCGGTCATCCGGCGCGCTCACCGCGCGTAATGCTTCAATGGAATAGAACAGGCCTCCAAAACTTTCGGTAACCGTTCCGTCGATCCCGAAAATGCGATCTTTAACAATCGTTCCTAATAGGGTTATCTTCATTAATTCGCTGATTTCTTTCTATCCGCTTTCCCATCCAAAATGCGAAATGTGTGGGCAATAACTTCCAATTGATCCAAATAAGGCTTCTTTTTGTAGCGCGGCCCCATCACGGCAATATCCACAAAATAGAGAGATGAATCGGCCGGATGATCGATCACATAAGTACGAAACGGGCCGCCTACCATAATCGAATCGTTGCGCCAAACACCAACCATCTTGTACGTTTTTTGCCCGTTCAGTTCGGCAAGCTTCAAGTACGAGGTTTCCCGAATGACATAATCGCCCTGATAATATTTCTTCGTATATTTATCGCGAATATCGGCCAATTGATCAAAATGCATCATGCTGCTGTCGCCTTTAATCTTCCAAACGGAAACCCAGCGATCCGGATCGAAACGACGTAGCCAGAGATAGTTGTTGGGGACATCCTGAATGGCGATAAAATAATCGTGTTGTACGCGGATGGAAAAATCGTAATGATCCGCAATGTATTTTTCCAGTTTTTTCTGCTCTCCCTGATCGAACATATCCTTTTCCAGGCGCGCATAATACTTTGTTAAAAAGTTTTGGTAGATTTGATCCTGCAAGTGCTTGAAATTGTATTTAAATGTTTTTAAATCTTTGGCCAGCATAAACAGCCCGATTTGTTCACGGGCAAACGGATTATCCTGATAGACATAGAAATAGCGATCTTCGCGAACGCCCTGTTTAAAATTCTCGGGCAAGACCTGTTTCAAATAATCATTCACCTGGCCTTTTTCGTTTAACAGTCCGATAAAGAAAAGATTCATGCGCTCCTTAAACGCACTTAATTTATTTAGCGGCACATAAGTAATTCGAAATTTTTTCTCGGAACGAGGCGTTAGGACTTCACCCTCGAATTTATCACGAATGGGTCTGCGCACCTGTTTCCAGACACTGGAATCCGCAAACACAAAAATGCGATACGGATAGCCCATGCTGGAAGGACGCATATCGCAAGAGGAGATCGTAAAAAGGCCGGTGGCGCTGACCAGCAATAACACGGCCAGCACAATTGCACCTCCCGCAATACTGTATTTTTTAAGAATCCGATTCCAAAACATCGTTAATACTCACTTTTTCTTTGCGTTTTTGTATCATAAACAAAATGCCGCCCGCAATGGAAATAATCATGGGCACAATGACATTCATAAAAGAAAGCGATAGGGCCTCCGCCGTTCCGATGCCGATTTGGCCCAACAAACTTACAAAGCCCAAATCCCTGATTCCCAAACCGTTAATCGAAGGAAGCATGGTAATAACAAAGGTAACGGGCACCACCATAAACAAATATCCGAGGCTAA
>JALWEA010000528.1 GCA_027039465.1 Calditrichia bacterium
TATTCTCTATAACCTTTTGGGTTGTTGGGTTTAGTTATTGTCTATGTGTTTTAAGTAATATAAACACAACGTCTTAAATACCCAAAAGGTTTTTTCTTCTAACTAAGAATCGCTCAAGTTAGGTTTAAGGCATTATTCGTTATGCGTAAAGGGCTGTCATTGCGAACGATCCTGCGAGCAGGAGAGTGAAACAATCCCTTCCAAAGCAGCAACGGCCATGAATAATGTTATGGATTCTTCGTTCCGCTGAAGCGGAACTCAGAATGACAGCCCACCACGAATAACGAATACACGAATATACGAATAACGCCTTTCCCTTTAACTTTTAACCCTTCCGTTTCGTTTCGACAATTTTTAAATTCCTGATTTTTATCGTACGATGATCAACACCGGGTTTTTGACGTGCAAATATTTTTTAGCCACCCGATTGACATCTTGCAATGTAACATTTTTCAGATTTTGCAAAAACTGTTCATCGTAATGAATATCATTGTGAAAATAATAGGAAGTGCCCAAATAGTACGCCTGATTAATGCTTGACAAACGACGGAACATCATGCGTCCCAAATACATGTTAACGGATTTTTGCAGATCCTTTTCTTTAATATCTTTTAAAATTTTTGGCGAAAAGAAACCCGGGTATTGGGGAACCAATTTGTCCACATTTTTAGGCCTGGTTCCTTGTTCAATGTAAAATAAAGCGCGGCCGTTACGCATGGAAATACCGGCGCTCAAGTGGTAGGCCATCCCCTGCTTCTCGCGAATGTCAAAAACGATTTTGTCACCGAGTATTAACGACAACGCTTGCAACGCCGCTTCGTCCGTGGAATCAATGGGTTCCGTAAACCCGTAAAAAAGATAAGAACGGTTCCCGCCCCCTTGTTTTTCGATGGTTATCGGACGATCGTGCAAACGCAGGGTACGCATGTACGGTTTTGGTTCGTTTGGCCAGGGTTGTCCTGTAAAACCCTCGAACCATTTGGCAACATCCTCCGGAGCAGCCGAAGAAACAACCGAAATAATCATATTACCCGGTTGAAAATATTGCTTGGCAAATTCCAGCAAACGTTTGTAAGTCAGTTCGGATGAAGCCGCGGGGTAGGGAGAATCTTCGTAAATTTCTTTTTTGTACAGCTTTTTGAATAATTTTTTAGCCGGATCGCCGCGTCCCATCATCATCATCGGATTCGGCCCTGATAACTTGGCTTTGGCTTGTTTGAATTCCGCCTCAGTCGGCACAAAGTTTTTCATCTGGGCGTTCAAATACTGAATCAATCCCTGAATATCGTTATTTAAGGCTTCCACGCGAATATAACCGAAATCGGGATTCATGTAAATGTCATCCATGGGAATGTATGGGTTGTCGTTCACTTTTATTGTCAGGCCGAACTGCGCACTGACCTTGAGATTGGCTTTGGAGCGCATACGCTGACCAAAACAATCGTGCAGAATTTTAGCGGCGTCTTTCCCGTATTGGGATTCAAGCGGCGCCTTGTGTTTAAACAGGTAATGAATGGCCAACAAATTGCTGGCTTTGTTTTGTTTGACGATCAATGTGGGTTTGCCGTTGCCACCGGGAAATAATTTGGTAACCAATGGCTGTTCTTTAACCGATGTCGATGTCGTATTTTCCGGTAATTGAATGAGAATAATCGGCTGATGATCTATTTTAAAACTTTTTAATTCCGTTGCAGCCTGCGTGTAAATGGCGCTGTTATAAGAATTTAAAACCGACTCGAACCCGTTAACGGCGATTTGGTGCGCATTGAAAATGCCGAACATGTGCGGCTTTTCGATATTCTTCAAAAAAGCGGTCTTGGCTTTATTGGCCTCCGCAAGAATTTCTTCCTGGGTGAATGCAAAGTCCGTTGTACCAAGCAGCGCATTCATTTTTGTCGTAAGCGAATCGTAATCTTTTAGAGGCATTTTTAAAGACAAGGTTGCCTGGACAAAATTCGCCACCGGTGTGGTGCGGGTTTGCATTCGTACATTCCGAACATCGGCTCCCAACTGCGATTTTATGGATTGAGCTAATTTGCTCAGTTTTTTATCTAATAGTTCGAAGAAAACGGGGTCGTGTTTTCCGGTGATCGGATAAAAGAGTTGCAGTAAAGGTGTTTTGCCTGCGTAAAAGCGATGAAAGACGGAACCCGGTGCGGGAATTTGTAAATGGGTCTTATCAAAGCCGACACTCCAATCTGGTAACGGTTCGCGGCGAATGGCGCCGGGAGCCGCTTTGCCGTAAATATCATTGATCCACTTTAACATTTGCGCGGAATTAAAGTTACCGATGACGCTCAGCAACATGTTGTTAGGTACATAATTGTTCTTGTAAAATTTGCAGACCGCATCGCGCGGCATGGCCTCGATGGTGGAATAAGTACCTAAAGTCGGTAGTGATAGAGCATGGCCTTTAAACAGAACGGAAAGGATGTTGCGCTCGGCTTGTTCGTCCGGGTCGGCTAAGGTTTTGGAAATTTCTTCTAGTACAATGCCTTTTTCCTTTTTGTACTTATTCAGGGGTAGGGTGGAGTGGAAGAGCATATCGGCTTGAATTTCCATACCTTTGCGGATATTTTCCGCCGGGGTAACCATCATGAAATTGGTGTAATAATCGGATGTGTTGGCGTTATTATATCCGCCGATTAAATCTACATCGTCGTACAATTGCTTTTGCGTACGCTTGGTGGTACCGTTGAACAGCAGATGCTCCAGCATGTGGCTCATTCCGCTGGTGGCAAAGGTTTCATAAGCGGAGCCGACTTTGACAACCACATTAACACCCACCATGGGCAAAGCCGGATTTTCGATCATTAACACCTGCATGCCGTTATCGAGTTGGTGAATGGAAACGTTCGGCGGTAAATTGTTGATATTTTGGGATTGGGCTAAAAGGGAAGTGCTGATAAAGAATAAAACCCCAAAAGCGACGGACTTAAATTTCATGATGCAATCTCCTAAATCATATTTGCCTTTTCAATACGCTTAATTTAAGTAATTGGTCAGTAAAGAGCGAAAATATTTAGAGAAATTTATTGCACAAGAGGGTTAAAATATAAAGGATCTTACAACAAGAGTAATCCCTTTCGTTTGTAAGGAATTTCCCTTGCTTGAAGCGGATCGGTATGGCAGTCCGATTTTCTTATTTATTTCGAACCAGTCGAATTTCCAAATGATAACCTAAGACCTCTGCATATTTCTTAATGGTTGCCAAAGACGGAGACCAATTCGAACTAAATGAGTAAGGAATGGTTCGGTGTTTCATCTGTTTTTATTCGTAATAAGTGATCTTTTTTATTAATCGTCCGGTTTTATTATCCACGTTTAAGGCGTACAAGGAAAACATCAATACTTCGTCCCAAAACTTAACCCTGCCAATTCCCACAAAAACGTACGCGGAATCCTTTAGCGAATAAATGCCTAAAATTTTGATAATCCTTTTATTGTTAAGGAGCTTGCTGACGTTAATGCGATTGATTTCCTGCCCGTTTCGATCAAGGTAGGATAGAAGTATCTGTTTATCTTTGTATAGGGCGCTTTGATGCGCCACCCAAACGCGACTCTTTTTTTGTCGCTTCAAATTAAATTCCGGAATAAAATACGGTTTCAATAAAGCGGGGCTTGTTTTTGAAACGGGTGTCCCTTTAACATGAACAAACCGGGCATTTTGATTTTTAACATACGAAAAGCGCCATTGCTTTTTAAATTGCCAGATTTGTTTTTTGTAAAGGTAAGCTGAAAAATCAGGAACGCCCTTAACCGATCGCAGATGGAGTTGGTCGTCCAAAACAAATAGCTTACCCTTTGCCGATTGAAGAATCATCGCATTGTGTAAGGGATCGTAAACGCTGCCATTGGGGTTCAGCTTTAATGTACCGTGAAGATCGGGATTCATTTCAACAATCTCTTGTTTCGTGGCAAGGATTTTAAGAGTAGGCAATTCCGTCAAGCGAAGGCCTTTTCGGGAAGAAAAAGCCCAGGCCCTGACGCCACCGTTCCAATAAATGCGAAAATGTGTCTCGACCTTAAGATCGTCCATCTTTTTTGTACCAATGCACTTGCCGGTCGTCAACTCGTACGTTTCCAGATATTGTTCATAAGCAAGTCCGGCGCTACGACCTCGCGAATATTGTACGTCATTTAAAACGGTTAAGTAATAAGCGCCTTGATGCGGATAGACATAAATTTCCCGTAGAAATCCATGAATATAATTCGAAACAAGGTTATTGATAAAAAGAAAGGATAAAATTCCAGTGCCAAAAAGTAAAAATACGTACAAAGAAGAAGGAAATCTATCTTTTTTGTCCAATTTCATAACAACCCCAACGACAAGAAAAGCCACGATGGCGCTTAAGAAAATCACAAGGAAATGGACAATAAAGTCGTGCGTTTGAGTAAAGTAATTCATTAAAAATAATCGATCCTTTTAATGATTCTACCGGTTTGCGGATTGTATTGCAGGGCAAATAATGAGTACGGTTCGTTACCATGGGTTCGGGTCATAAACAAATACGTTTTTCCATCCAACAGATACACGCCAAAAGGTCTAGTGTGCGATTTAAATTGCTTTCGTATATCAATACGATTGATCTCTCTGCCACGAGAATCCAGATAACTTAAATACAACGGCGCATACCTTTTGTATTCGCTAAAATACCAAACCCAAATTTTATCCGAGGCGAATAAAGCCTTGTGCCAACGATCGACAATTTCCGGGTCGTACATTTTAACGGCGTCTGCGGCCGGTGCCTTTCCGGCCACATGAAGAACTCTGAAAGCGCTTCTACGAAAGTACTTGAAAACCCATTTGGGATACTTCCGTGACGACTTGCGGCTGTTGTTTCCTATTCGATCAGAATCTGCCTTGGGCTTAACGCCAAGGTCATCAATTTTGTGAGCAACCAGGTTGGTGTCAATCAAAAAGAGTTGTCCGTTGTTGTTGAAAACTTTAATACTGTTGGTGCTTTCATCCAAAGCGTCGTCCCAATTGGGTTTGATCGCTCCCTTCAAACAGGGATTTTTACGCAGAATTTTTTCTTCATCCCCCAGATTTTCAGGCGTGAATAAATCGATTAAATGAAGACCAAGGGCAGAGTGATAAAACCAGATTTTATTATTCTTAAATGGTTCAAACAAGGTAAAACGGTAAATTATATGCGGTTTGAATAATTGAACCAGATAACGGGTTCGTTTTCCGGTGTAAAAATCATACGATCTAAAGCGAAAGCGACATTCGACAGGACGCTCGCACCCGCGAAATAAAACGGTTATTCGGTGCTGACTTTTTCGCGAAACAAAGAAAACGCGCACAATTTCGCCATCGGTCACAGAACTATGCCAGCTAAATAAAAGATAAAGGAGCGTACCGCCGGTAAAAATCAGAATAGCCAGAAAGGTTGCTTTCTTTTGCCAATCTTTGAATTTAAATTTTCTGAACAAATAATCGCTTAACAAGAAGGCTCCCACTATGGTCAGTAAGCCTATAATGATAATTCCGGTGTAAAGAATAAATTCACCGAGGAAGGTGTTGGTTATATAGTAATTCATAATATTTATTTAATTTATTGAAATTCTCGGATTTAATTTAAGCACCAAAATAAGACTTGTAAAATAAAATCGTTCAATTGTTCGAAAAACTTTGAAATATTACTTTGTGACAATTGACTCACCCCCTCGTTTCCCCTTTCTTCTTAGAAAAGAGGGGGATGTAATCCGTTGATCTACATGGGCTAATCCATGATTAGTGGATAGGGTGAGATACACGTGGGGTTGTCTCAAAAGTTACGAAAGAAAAAATTTTATTCGGATTATTGAAAGTTTTTGCAATAACCAATCCACTTTTTCCCTAATTTCAGTACGAGCAAAAAAATAGCCACGAGCTGAAGCTCAGGGCTATCGAAAATCAACCGTCCTTTTCAGGACGAGAATTTTGATTTGGTTGGACATTTAATTCCCACAAATGAATTTGTGGGCTAATGTCGAGCCGTCCCTGACGGGACGGGTTTAAATGTCGGATAATCCAAAAACCCATCGCGGAGCGATGGGGTGTCCATAGCCCATATTTTCAAATATGGGTAAAATGATACCAACCACCAAAATATTTGTCCCGAATGGGTCAATTGAAAAAATTAAAGAAAGGTCGTTTTTGAAATGGAAAATTAATAAATATTCATCATCTTTTGCTTTTGGGACAGCCCCAAAATTCCAAAATCAAGATATTTTTTAATGGTTACTTTTGATAATAAAAGTTCTTTGCAGATGTTGTAAGACTATTTTTAACCGACAAGAATTAAAACGAACAACTGCACATCCGCTCGCTTAATTCCCACAGGCGATTTTGCACCTGCTCGTCGTAAGCAATAGCCGCCGGTTTGGCCGGACCTTGCATATCAAAGTAGTAGGCGCCGGTGACCGAGGCCACTTCCGGTGAAGTCGCCAAATAAACCGAAGTGCGCGCGCCCTGTTCCACCGATTCGCCGCCCATGCCCCAACCGGCATGCAATAATTTGGTACTGATTACACCAGGATGCAGACAATTGACCGTGACGTTCTTATTCTTCCATAATTTGGCTAATTTGAACGTAAAAAGAATATTGCACAGTTTGGAGTAGGCATAGGCGTTGTAGCCCGAGTAACTTTTTTCACCTTGCAGATTGTCAAAGTCAAGTTCATGGCTGTGCGCCATGGAAGCCACGTTAATCACTCTGGCCGGTGCGCTTTTCAGGAGCACATCTTTGAGCAGGCAGGTAAGCAGAAAATGCGCCAGATGGTTGACGGCAAAGGTCATTTCAAATCTGTCCTTACTCAAGCGGCGCGTGGGTTCGAAGACCCCCGCATTGTTAATCAGTACATGCAGGCGGTCGTATTTTTCCTGAACAGCCTGCGCCATTTGCCGTACTTCCTGCAATGAGGCCAAATCGGCTTTAAAAAAATCGATGTTCGGATTACCCGATGCGGCTATGATTTCTTGCCGCACTTGTTCGCCTTTGGAGGCGTTGCGTCCGTGCAAAAGAACGGTTGCTCCGCTTTTGGCCAGCTCTCTGGCCGTTTGTTTACCGATGCCATCGGTAGCGCCGGTGATCAGAATAATACGATCTTCCATGGTATCTTCCTTATCTCGGTTTTTGGTTTTGTAAATTCTTTAACTGCTGATACGGCAATTTTGAAAAGATAATTGGCCGAGTTATCTTTACTGATAAAAATAAAAATTAGTTCAATACTAAGCTAAAATAAAATTTTTTAAGCAATATTTGATTTTTACCGTGCAAAACTATAATTCACTTTCGGTTTTACGCGGTATTTTTGAAATGTTTATTACACACCGTCCCTTGCGGGACGGGTTATTGGTAGGGGGAAAACGACATTTGTTCCCACAAATGAATTTGTGGGCTAATGTCATATCGTCCCTAACAGGACTCCAATTGATGGTGTTGGCGCATTTTTTCCTTGTCCTTATCGGGACGAATTAAAATATCGATTGTTGTAAAATCCATCGCGGAGCGATGGGATGCAAATAGCCCATTTTTTCAAATATGGGTAAACGGAAACCCACCACACAAAAATGTTGTCCCGA
>JALWEA010000529.1 GCA_027039465.1 Calditrichia bacterium
TTGATGCCGTTCCGGCCGGTGACATTGCCGCAGTGGTTAAATTAAAAGACACGCACACCGGCGATACCCTGTGTGAAAAAGGCAAGAATATCAAATTCCCGAAAATCGATTTTCCGGAACCTATCATTCGCACGGCCATCAAACCCAAGGCCAAAGGCGATGAAGAAAAGATCAGCAACGGCTTGCATTTGCTGCACGAAGAAGATCCTACTTTTCTTTATTACCAGGATGCGGAACTCCATCAAACCATCGTTTCCGGTCAGGGCGAATTACATCTGCAAATCATTTTAAAACGCTTGCACCAAAAATTTAACGTGGAAGTGGAAGAAGAAGAGCCCAAAATTCCGTACCGCGAAACCATTCGTAAAACGGCCACGGCGCAGGGTAAATTTAAGAAACAAACCGGCGGTCGCGGCCAGTACGGCGATTGTCATTTGCGGTTGGAACCCATGGAACGCGGCTCCAAATTTGAATTCCTGGATGAGATCGTCGGCGGTGTTATTCCCGGCAAATTTATTCCTGCCGTTGAAAAAGGTGTGATCGAAACCATGGAAAAAGGCGTGTTGGCCGGTTATCCGGTGGTCGATGTGCGCGTGGCGGTTTACGACGGAAGCTACCACACTGTGGATTCTTCGGAAATGGCCTTTAAAGTGGCTGCGGCCATGGCATTCAAGAAAGCGTTTATGGATGCCAATCCGGTTATTCTCGAACCCATTTACAACATCGAAGTGCGCGTACCCGATGAATACATGGGCGACGTAATGGGTGATATCAGCAGCCGCCGGGGCCGCATCATGGGTATGGATCGCGACGGACGTTTTCAGGTGATCAAAGCACAGGTGCCTTTGGCAGAATTGTACCGTTATTCCACAGCCTTGCGTTCGCTTACACAGGGCCGCGGCATTCACAAACGGTCTTTCTCCCATTACGAAGAAGTACCGGCTGAAATCGCCCAAAAGATTATCGAAGCTTCCAAGAAAGAACAGGAAGAAAGTTAATCAAATTACGGACTGAGTAATGAATCAACTGTAAATTCAAAGCCCAATACCTGTTTTTGGTGTTGGGCTTTTTTAATAAAAAGTGAGGACATGGCATGAAGCATTTATGGGCGCCCTGGCGCATGGAATACATTGAAAATGAAATCGATAAGCCCGGGAAGAAATGTATTTTTTGCGAATTTCCCAAAGCCAATGATGACGAAAAATATTTGATTCCCTTCCGTTCGGAAAAATGCTTTGTTATTCTCAATAAATTTCCTTACAACAACGGCCACGTGATGGTGGTGCCTTACCTGCACTCGGGCAATTATTTGGAATTACCGGCCGACGTCCTTTTGGATTTACAACAAACCATTCAAAAAACGATTCGGGTCATAAAAAACATCATGAATCCGCACGGATTCAACGTGGGTATGAATATCGGTCGCACGGCGGGCGCGGGTATTGACGAACATTTGCATTTTCACATTGTGCCGCGTTGGGACGGCGACACCAATTTCATGCCGATCATTTCCGAAACCAAAGTCGTCTCGGAAAGCCTGCAAAAAACATTTAAAAAATTTCAAAATGAATTCAGGCGCCTGTACTCCGAATAGGAAAGGGGACTTTTATGGGCATTTTGCTTAAAAACATTTCAAATCTGTACACAGCCGATTTGTCTTCAGGTTATGGCGCGGTTAAAGTGCTGCATAATGTGAACGTTTTTATTGAAAACGGAATCATCAAATCGATTTTTAGCGAAGATGATCAAAGCCTTTCCCACCAAGCAGAGATTGTTTACGATTTAAGCGGCAAGACGCTACTGCCCGGATTTATTGACGCCCATACACACCCGATCTTTTGGAAAACGCGCGAGGACGAATTCGTCATGCGTATTCAGGGAAAAAGTTACGAAGAAATCGCAGCGGCAGGCGGCGGCATCCGCAACAGTGTACGCAAATTCCGGCAGGCAAGCAAGGAGGCGATTAAAGAAGTCAGCAGAGAACGTATCCGTCCGTTTTTGGAATTCGGAGTAACCACCATTGAAGCCAAAAGCGGATACGGCCTTTCCACCAACGATGAAATCAAAGCCTTGGAAATCATTAATGAATTAAACGCCGAACAACCCTTGGATTTGATTCCGACCTTTTTAGGCGCACACGAAGTGCCCGATGAATATCAAGACAACCGACAAGCTTATGTGGATTTGGTTTGCAACGAAATGATTCCCTTGGTAGCCGAACGCAAGTTGGCCAAGTATTGCGATGTGTTTTGCGAAGAAGGCGTTTTTACGGTTGATGAGAGTCGTAAAATTTTAACCACCGCCCAAAAGTACGGCTTGCAAGCGCGCATTCATGCCGACGAGCTTTCTCCTTTTGGCGGCGCGGAATTGGCGGCCGAGATCGGTGCGGTGACGGCGGATCACCTAGTGCAAATTTCGGATCGGGGAATCGAGGCTTTGGCGGCTTCG
>JALWEA010000530.1 GCA_027039465.1 Calditrichia bacterium
CCCCTGAAGCCATGCTCCGGGCCAAACAATGCGCTGATTTTAACATCGGGCATTTGGCGAAAAACATCCACAATAAACATGCCTTTGCTATCGTAAGCGGTGTGGTTGGCGATAATGCCAAGCCGCTTGCCGGCAAAAAGCGCGTGAAATTCTTCCACCCGATCCAGTCCGGTTTGCACGGAAGGTTTCGAATTTGAAACGGTTTGGCATCCGACAAGCATTAAAAATGAAAGTACTATTCCCCAAATGCGCATGATTTTTTCTCCAAAAAATTAATTCAATGCAGAATTTACCGCTTTAGCTTAGACGTTGCAAAAGATTGGTCACGGTAGCCGGGGCGAATCCCTGATAATGATTGTTGGAATAAACGTAAACTTCCAGATTTTTGTCTAAAAATTGGCGGATGCGTTCGCTCCACCAATCCAAATCGTTTTGACGTTCGATTAACACTTTGGTAAAAGCACCGGGGACCAGTTTACGATTTCCTAACAAGCGCACAATCGTAAAATCAGCCGTTAAGCGAACAACACGCGGCATGTAGTACAAATCGTTAAGAACCAAGGCCACGCCTAAGGTTTCCAAAAGATTGTAAAATTCCTTTCGATGCCAGTCTTTGTTGCGAATTTCAACGGCCAAGCGATGCTCATTCGAATGTCTTTGTAAAAAAGTTTTTAATAAGGGAAAGTGCGGATCAAAACGGAATTGATAGTCGAATTGCAAAATTAGAGGGCCTAATTTGGAACCCAAAACGGAAGCCGTCTCCAAAAATTGTTGCCATTCCGTCTCACAATTTTGCAAGCGCTTTTCATGGGTAATCATCTGTGGAACTTTTAAAGTAAAAATGAATGACTCGGGCGTTTGAGCGAACCAGCGTTCAACCGTTGTTCTTTTGGGAATGCCGTAAAATGTGGAGTCCACTTCCACCGTATCAAAGCGTTGAGCATAGTGCGCAAGATATTGCGTTGATTTAATGCCATCAGGATAAAAATTACCCTTCCAATCTTTGTAAGCCCAACCGGAGGTGCCAATGTGTAAGCGTTTGTCGGGTTTACCCGTATTCGTTTCACGAAAAGGAACCATGGCGTAAAACTTCCACTTTAATGCAACGATGCATCACAACTTGTAACCCGGCATCCAAAGCTTTTCGGGCAGCCTCTTCGTTTTCGGCGCCCAATTGCATCCACACCACTTTGGCGCCGATTTCAATCGCCTCTTCCACAACCGGCATTACCTGATCCGGACGGCGGAAAATATCCACAATATCAATCGGTTCTTGAATTTCTTTTAATGAATCATAGCACTTCATGCCTAAGACTTCATCGTAATTGGGGTTTACAGGAAAAATATGGTATCCGTAATCCATTAACACTTGTGTTACCGAATAACTGTCCCGATAGGGTTTATTGGAAATGCCAACCACTGCAATATTACGCGAGTCGCTCAGTATTGCCGGAATATTTTGAATATGTTTATTGATTTCCTGCCACAGATCGTTCATCGTTTCCTCTGGTTTTTAAATTGATTGTTCCCAGTGTCATATTTACAACCGTAATTAGCTTTAAAGAATTCCCAATCGTATTGTTCAGAATAGGATTAGCGCGTTATCCGGCATAATTCGGACCAACAAACGAGAATAATTCCAAATATAAAATTAAAAAATTTTGTCATAAGGTAGCAAGATTACTTTTAAAAAATGTCACACTGCGTGAACATCTTACAGCAACTTTTGTCAAAATGTCAATCGAAGTTTTTTTATTGTTAAACTTTTATTATTTATTAAATTTCAATGGCTTATGTGGTTTTATAAAATTTGGCACACTGTTTGTATCTGGAAAAAATAGAAAAAACAAAAATCAATGAAAGGAGGTGGTAACTATGTTAGTCAAATGGGAACCAACCTTAGGCTTAACAAGAGTTAACGATGTTTTTGATCGTATGTTGGAAGATTTCTTTAGCCCTGACACGCGCTTTTTCGGCGAACCGGTTACCAGCCTGATGCCTTTAATGAATATCGAAGAGACCAAGGATGCTTACCGGATTTCGATTGAAGTTCCGGGTATGGAAAAAGATGATATCGACATTGAAGTTAAAGATAATGTTTTGACCATTAGCGGCGAGAAAAAAGAGGAAGTAAAAAGCGAAGACAGCACCTTCTATCGTCGTGAACGTCGTTTCGGAAAATTCTCCCGCAGCATCTCTTTGCCGAACGATATTAATGTGGACGGCATCGATGCGGAATACAAAAACGGAGTGCTGACTTTGACCTTACCGAAAACTGAAGAGGCGAAACCGAAAAAGATTACGGTCAAAAACAAATAAGAATCTGTTTAACAACCCCACTTTAACCCCGTCTGCAAAGGCGGGGTTTTTCATTATAAACAAATGGGCGGCGCCGTTAAAGCTTGTGAAGCACTTATTTATTCAATTTAAAGAAATCCAAAATAAACGAAACCAAGGCAGGATCTTTTTTAGCAAAAACGGGTAAGTGGCTTTGGAGCGGTCGTTCACTCACTAGTGCAATGACATTGTCAAAATTTTGCCAACCGTTTGTATCGTTGTCAATGAAAATCTTAGGATTCGGTGCGCTGCCAAACGATTCCACTAAAATCAAATCAAAATCGGCAAAAACCGTTTTAAGAATTTGCCAACCCTGTTCGGTGCTCACAGGCGGGAAATAAATTCCCAAACCCTGCTCAGACCAGAACGCCGCGGCATTTGCGCCGGCTGCCCGCAATCGATCGGAATCCGAATGGGGTTTGTCAATAGGATGATCATGCATGCTGTGTTTAATGGCCCCGACTTTAAATCCTTGTTCCGTTAACCGACCTACAAGCCATTCCAAAAGTAAAGTTTTACCCGAATTCTTCGGCCCGACGACGTGTAAAATCGGTAAATTTTCAGTCATGGGGTATCCTCCGATAAAAAGGCTTGAATCAGATTTAGGTCCGATTCAAAATTAACGTTAAAAAAATGAATGGCGTCTTTCGGCGGGAAAAGGACTTGAACGGCGGAAAGTGCCTGTAAAACGGAATGAATTTTAAATTGTTTGTCTTTTAATGCACGCTCAATGGTCGGGATAGCGGAGCGCGGCCAAAGGGAAACCATCGGTTCAATACCTTTATTGGTTTCTGCCACAATCGGAGTATTGTGCTTGCGCTGTTCATAAAGGCTGAAATAAAATTCTGCTTTTAAAAGCGGCATGTCCACCGGCAAAACGGCAACCCATTCGGTGGTGGCGTGAATCAGCGCCGAATGAATACCGGCCAACGGACCGCAACGGGGAAATTTATCGGCAAATACCGGGAGCTCAAATTCTTTTTTGATGGCTTCCAATCCGGAAATAATCATTATGTCCTGTGAAAGCTGACGTGCCAATGAAACAGCCATGTCTATCAAGCGTAGGCGTCCTATTTTAGCGCGATATTTGGGGCTTCCGAAACGCTTGCTTTGGCCTCCGGCAATGATCGCTACCGAGCAATCCTTCAGCAATTCATTCTCCTTTTTGCAGACTTACATTTTGGGAAGATTCTTTAATTCGGCATCAATCTTTTTTATGGCGGTTTCAAAATTTTGCTTCCATTCTTCCATTTCTTCGATGATAATTTCATTGACTTCATAAAGAAAATCGATGCAAAATTTCAGCAATTCATTAGTCTGTTCAACAGAGGGAATCTTCCCTTCGAGAGAATCCAATTTAATCTGCCAACTTAGTTGAAAATATTCGTGGCGTGTTTTAATTTTTATCTCTGCGGAAATAAAACGGATCCACGAATTGGTAAAACCGAAGAAACGATCCAGTGCTATAAAGGTTGCGGCAATGATCAAAAGTACTGTGGCCCAGGCTGGGTGAATAATTGCTTTGCCACCTTTTGTGTAAAGTTGAGAAAGTACGGGTAATAGACCGGCTAAAGCGGTAAGAATGATAGCCCAAACCCGTAAAAAACGTGCCCAAAAGCGTTTGTTCTTTTTCTTTGTCAAATACCAATGCATTGCCGAAACCGCATGGTCGGACACATATTGATAAACGCTTTTAAGGGATTCCATTCGCTTTTCCGGCGTCCAATCCAAATTTCCCAATTGAACGCTTTGCAAATCTTTTTTGAATGTTTTTCCCATGGCTTTTCCTTTGAATTGTTTGGCTGTAAAATCCTTTATTTTGTATGTCCTAAGATTAAAAAAACATCTGAGTTTAAAATATTACTTTAGATTAATTTCAGCAAAAAGTCAAGGTAAAATATGATTTTTCTTTTTTGCCTGTCCGGGCTGAAAACAAATAGGTTAAACCGAAAATAACGGCGTTAGAATTTAAATCGCATTGGTTAAGGCTTTTACAAGCCGATAAATATTATTATATTTAGAGCACCACTCAAAATTAGAGAAGGGAGGAAATCATGCCGGAACACAAACCGATTCAAGACCCCAAAAAATTCACGGAAAAGGATTACCAAAAGTTCGAATACATTTTGCTTTCCGAAAATACGAGTCAGGAACAATTGGAAGAGATTGTCATGCTGTTGGCTCATTTGCCTACCAAACAGGCGCAGGAAATTCTGAAAAAATTTAAACGAAGTGAACGCGCCGAAGAAGTACCATGGCTGGATGTGGCCATGCAGGAAGGACAAATGCATTATGTCTGGCCGCAAAACGAACAGGAAGAAAGAGATTTGAAAGCGCTCAAATTGTACCATGAAAAGAACGATCGGATTATTGAGATGATGGGCGAGAAGGACGGCCGAGAATATCAATTGGAGCGCTACCAAATTGAATTGGATGCTTTGCAGGCATTGGAAACCGAGGATTTGTCGCCCGCAGAAAGAGAAGATCTTAAATATCGCATTATGGCTTTGAAAGATTTAATGGGAATGGAAAAAAGTAAATTGGAAGAAGTAACGCACGATATTGAGCTGGAAGAAAAAATAAATCGAAAAATAAAAGAAAGCATCCGAACCGAACGATACAAAAATTTGGAATCATGGGATATCTCCGGTTTCCATTTTGACGGAGAAGCGTGGCTCGAAGAAAACTGAAAATGTTTTGTCATCATAGATTAAAAGATGAGGTAACTCATGTCTGTCGTTCATATCGGTTGCTGCGGTTTTCCCAATGCTAAAAAGGCTTACTACGAACAATTTGAAACCATTGAATTGCAACTCACCTTTTATCGATTGGTAAAACCGGAAACCGCCCGCAAATGGCGGGAAGAAGCGCCGGGACATTTCACCTTTACCATGAAGGCTTTTCAAGGTATTACGCACACGTATTTTACCCCAACCTATCGGCGCTCCAACCTGAAATGGGACAAAGAAAAGTTGCAGCGCTTGGGCCATTTCCGCCCGACAGACGAAGTGCGGGAGGTGTGGCAAAAAACATTGGAAATCGCCCGAATTTTGAACCCTGCGGTTATTGTGTTTCAATGTCCGCCCAATTTTAAATTTACCCAGGAGAATGCGGAAAATTTAGTGCATTTTTTCGCGGACATTAAAAATGAGCCGTTTCGCTCTGCCGTTGAATTCCGCTCGCCGTGGGATGCGGATTGGATTAAAGAACATTTTACTGAACTGAACGTGATCCATTGTGTCGATCCGTTCAAAGAGTTGCCCGTAACCGAGGGACTGCGCTATTTTCGCTTGCACGGCGCGCCGCCGGGCAAAAAAATGTACCGTTACCAATATACCGATGAAGATTTGCAACGGCTAAAGAACATTGTTCAATCCGAACCGAAAGCGGAAACCTATTGCATGTTTAACAACATGAGTGCGCTTGAAGATGCGCTGCGTTTTAAAGAAATCATGCAAACAAGCCACTGAATTTTGCGTAAAATACGAAAATACCTTAAATTCATTTTTAGTATTTTATGAAAATACTAAAAAAGTCAATAATTGCTAAGGATTTTTATGATCAATTTGTTAAAATTCAATCGTCACTGGGACGATGGCTTTTATTATCCTTATCCTCGTAAAAGAGAAATTTTCAATACCTTAATTAAAAAAAAGGATCAGCGACAAATCGTTGAAATTTTGGGCCTTCGGCGTACCGGTAAAACAACGCTTCTCTTCCAATTAATCAATCATTTAAAAGAAAAATCAATATCGCCTAAGCAACTGTGGTATTTTACTTTTGATGAAGCGATTTACGATTTGGATGAGCTTTTTACCGCTTTCAAAAAACAAACCGGTGTTGATTTTAAGAAAACCAAGGTCTTTATTTTCCTGGATGAAATTCAAAAGTTGCCCGATTTTCAGTCTAAAATTAAAATCTATTACGATTTGTATCCGGAAATTAAGTTTTTCATTTCAGGCTCAATGTCCTTATTCATTCGCAAAAAAGCGCAGGAAAGTCTTGCCGGACGTACGGTGCAAATTATTTTAAAACCGTTAAGTTTCAGGGAATTTCTTGATTTTGATCAAAAGCAGGAAATGATAAAAAATCCGGAACTTTATTGGCAGGAAATCGAAATAGCATTTGAGCGCTACCTTCATCGGCAGTTTATTGAAACGATTCAAATGGATGATGATTCAGCCGACGAGTATTTAAAATCAATTCTAAAAAAGGTCGTGTTTGAAGATATCCCTACTTTGTATTCTGTGGAGAATCCTTCTGTCCTTTTTGCCATTTTGAATTTAATCGCCACTTATCCCGGTCTCTATTTACATCATGAAACATTAGCCAGCGACTTAAAAATCTCACAGCCAACTTTTGCCAAATATTTGACCATTTTGGAGGAAGCGTTCCTGATTAAAATTTTATTTAATTTTACCGGCAATATGATCACGTCTCAGAAAAAATTAAAACGGGCTTATTTGGCCTCTCCGTCTTTCGCTTTGTCTTTAAATCCTCAATCCGATTCGGGATTAATTGTTGAGAACTATTATCTTTCTCAAAACGACGTGTCCTTTTTCTGGAGAGACCCTTACAAACATGAAGTGGATTTTGTAGCACAAAAAGACAATGCGCCTTTACCCATCGAAATTAAATTCAAAAAGGAAATACGAAATATCGATTTACGCAACTTAAAACTTTTCATTCGCAAATTTAAACCGAAAGAGGCATGGATTTTAACGAGAAATCAGGAAGAGCAAATAATTTCTCTTTCGGACGTTCCTGTCCGTTTGAAAAGTATTTACAAAGACGGGCTTAATCAAACGACAAATCAAATAGAATAAACCACTTCACCCTTTTTAATTGTCATCACGGTGTGATTAATCCCGTAATGGTAGGGCAAATAATTCAGATTCGGAATATCCAGCGCCACCAAATCCGCTTGCTTGCCGACTTCGATACCGCCCAGCCGATCTTGCAGCCCCAATGATTTTGCGGGAACGTACGTGCCGGCCCAAAGCAACTCTTCCGGCAGCATTTTTAATTTTAAAGCGCCAATTGTCCACATCAACTGGAAATTTTGGGTGGTTGAACTTCCGGGATTAAAATCCGTGGAAATGGCCACCTGGCAACCGGCTTCGATCATTTTGCGCGCCGGAGCGTAATGATCTTTGCCTAGGAAAAAAGTCGTTCCCGGCAAAAGAACCGGAATAACGCCCGAAGCCGCCAAAGCCTCGATTCC
>JALWEA010000531.1 GCA_027039465.1 Calditrichia bacterium
TGTGATGATTTGGATTTCGGGACGCGTATTTCGCATGTCCACGTTAATGATCGGTAAAAAACCGACGGCACGGGAAATCTGGAGCTGGATTAAAATAAAGTAAAGCACCTTCCATTTTTAAGGAGGTACGTCCGGTTCCCGAGTGATTCTGCCGGACTTGTAGGGGCGAAGCATTTCCCTAACAAATAAAGGAAAAACCGATGTCTTTGGTGGCACAACGTTAAATTTTTTGGATTTGCCGTGGATTTTACGAAAATGCTTCGCCCTTACTTTGAACATCCAAAGATGAAAGACAGAATCGTATCGAGGGACGTACGCGCCACCATAAGACAATAGTAGTAGTGAAAAGATGAGGAATCCTTTGTCCGGTAACCCATCCCCGCCCCTTCCCTACGACGCGTAGGGAAGGGTGCCCAATTAGCAGTGGACATTTGGAGAGTTGTTGAATTGAAGTAATTGTCCGACTACCGGCACGAAGGATTGTGGCATGATCCCAAGTGGCTGAGACGAAACGCTGAATTTCCTGTGTCTGTTGCTGCCTTGAAGGGATTTGCGGCATCACTCGCTGCATTCACTCCCACTCTTTACATGACGGACAAGTTTCTACGCACATTTTTCACCAAGATAAAGCCTTGTTAACAACCTATCAATGATAAACATCCACATTTCTTCAGGCACCCCGAGAATCGGGACCGGGGGTGGGTTTTAAAGGTAACCATGTCACTATTTTAATAATCCGGAGCACCAGCCATGGCTCCCAGCCTTGAGAGTTCCCCAAAAATAATCTTTTGTTCGTGCCCTTTAAAAGCGCAATTCGAACTGCAAGCGCACCAACCGCTGCAACGGGCGCTTAATTCTTCCGTAATTAATCACATTAAAATTGCGTTCATTAAAAAATAAATAACGATACTTCAACCAAACGCGTAGTCCTCGGGAAACGCGCCAGCTCACCTGTCCGTACCATTTAAATCCCTGCCCGTAAAGCGCCACATTGGAAAAGCTGCCGGGCACGTCGTACTCATATTCGTAAATACGCGACGCATAAGACGTCGTTCGAAAAAAGGTAACCCTGGCATGGATTTTTACATTTTTCAAGGCATTAATCCCAATATCCTGAAACATCAAAATGCCTTTTTCTTTTAGCGGCTCCACCCGGCACCATTCCAACCGCGTCCGAAGCCGGAGCTTTTTCGACGGCCCGTAATCCGCATCCAAGCGCAGCGAAGTTCGCCGGAAGTTCCTTCTTTCCGCATCGCCACCGTCCGTTGAAAGAAATGCTTCCCTAAATCGCCGATGCAGTCGCAGTTTTAATTTCGTTTTTGAAAATCGCCACATCGATTGCAAAAGCCACTCATCGTGTAATGTTGGCAACGCTTCAAAGTAGGTACGCCATAAATCCTTTTTAATAATTTTGTAGAATTTTAACGTTCCCCGACCGAAATTATAGGTAAAGGCACCATAAACACCCTGCTGCGCTCCCGGGAAGGGCGTCTGGTCGTCAAATACGCGGCCTAACGGCGTCTGAAAATTTTGGCTAATTTGCCAAAATATAATCCCGAATTTGGTATTTGTTTCCCGTACAAACAAAGTTTGATTAAAAGCATGATGTTTAAAATCGGAAACCGCCCATTCTCCGGCCATTGTTAAATGTTCGTTTTCAAAGCGATAGTAAAAGCCGCTCAAATCCAAAAATCGTCCGTTAAAATGAAAACGCCTTCTGCGCAATTCCGAAAAATCCACATTGGCCGAATTAAAATCAATGGACGGGTTAAACACAAATCTGGTTAGCAAAATGCCAACGTTGGCCTGCGCAGAAATTCTGTGATTAAAGTTTAGGGTCAGGGTATTTTCTTCAATTAAATCTTTTCGGCTCTCTTCCCTTGAATTGCGATGATAACCCGTGTAATCGAACCCGATAATTTTTCCGGTCGCCGCATTGTATTGCCCGTCGCGCAGTGTTCGGCTAAAGGCAAATCGCACCGTGGTTTTGGCCGGCCATTGAATTTGAGCGCACAAACCGGTTTGGGCGAAGTTCTCCGCACTGCCCGAATACGCCGCCATACGATCTTTGTTCGAAGTGAAAGGCAACGTCACAAGGGTGCTTTTCATCCGGCCAAACGGCGATGAATAAATTAATCCCTGCCCAAGCTGCAAATAAAAGCTTCCGGCAATAATTTTAATCTTTTTTCCGTTAAAGCGAACGTAACCGTTCAGATAATCCGTCCATTGGGGCTCGCCCGCATCTTTTTGTACAACAATACCGGCATCGATTCTGTTGTGGTAAGTCATGCGCATTTTACTAAAACTATACAAATTGTCGCCGGAATAGCTCGCCTGAGGATTTTCAATTGTCCGATAATTGCGTTGCAGCCAATAAAAACGATGCCGCATCGGCGGATTAAGAACAATAAAAGGCCGAATGCGCCGATACTGC
>JALWEA010000532.1 GCA_027039465.1 Calditrichia bacterium
GTGCGTTACAAATTGAACGGCCGTTTTAATGCCGAGTACTTTCCCAGAGATCCCGTTTCCGGAAGGCATGTGGAACGATGGCGTTTCCGCTTTGAACATCGCCAAATTATTGAGCCGGGTTGGAACATATCGGGCAACGGCTCGTTTTCAAGCGATAAGCAGTTTGCCCGCCAATTGTCTCCGAACATGAACGATCGTTTAAACCAGAATATCACTTCCCATCTAACGATCAACAAACGTTGGGGACAAAAAAGTTTAACCATCAGTGCCTCACACAACCAGAATCTGCAAACCGGCAGTTCGTCTTACACAGCGCCCACCGTTTCTTTTTCATATCCTACTAAAAGTTTGTATGAATTGATTACTGGAGAAAAAGTAGGTGCGGAGCGCTCTTGGTACAAAAACATTCAATTTCAATACAGCTCTCAATTTATTCACAAAGGTTCCAAAACCGTTCTGAACGACAGCACAGTAAGGCGGGCGCAATCTCAGGGTGCGCGCCATCGGTTTAGTTTCCGCGCCCCGATGCGCATCTTTAAATATTTTAATTTTAATCCCAGCCTAAGTATTAATGAAGATTGGGTCGATCAGATCGCAACGGCAAAATACGATTCCGTTACAAAAAAAATCCTTATTTCTAAAAAACGTCAATTCGCGGCCAGACATACTTTTAGTAGCAGTTTCCAATTAAGAACCACCCTTTACGGTTTATTCGAACCCAATATCGGCCCCTTAAAATTCATTCGACACAAATTGGATCCCGTTATTTCATTTAACTACACACCCGACTTTTCCTCGCCTTTTTACGGTTACTTTACACGTATCGATACCAACGGCACGCTGGTTAAAGTCGATAAATTTAAATATTCTCCCTATGGCAGTACGCCGACTTCGCGCAGTCAAAATGTTAGCATAAGTTTGAGTAATCTTTTTCAAGGTAAACTGATCGATAAAGAAGGTAAAGAAAAAAAGATCAATTTATTAACGGCCAATTTTTCTACGAGTTATAACTTTTTAGCCGAAAAATACAAATGGAGCAATATTTCGGGCAGGTTTCAAACAACCGTTTTCGGGAAAAGCATCAGTTTTAATACCACGCATACGTTTTACAAAATCGGCAAAGACAACCGATTGCTCAACAAAATGAATTATTGGCCTACTTTACTAACTCTTTACACGACTTTCAATTTCCGCATTACCGAAAAAACGTTTCAAAAAAAGAAAAAATCCGAAGAAAAATCACCGTCCGATTCCGTAAACGTTCATCGCAAAGACGAAGGCATTTTGAAAACGGAATATCAGGATATGAACGAAGACGAATACATGACGCAAGCAAAAAAGGTTAAGCTGCCGTGGTCGCTGTCTTTTAATTTTACCTATAATTATAATCGCCTGGCCGATCCCAAAGATCGCCACCGGATAGGTTTTAACAGTAACGCAAGCATTCAGCTAACAAAAAATTGGAAAATAAGTTGGAGCGCCGTATTCGATATCAAAAATCGAAAAATCGCATCTCAAAATTTTAGCATCTATCGTGATTTGCACTGTTGGGAAATGTCATTTAATTGGCAGCCCGAAATCGGCTATTACTTTTTCCAGATTAATATCAAAGCCAGCGCTCTGCACGATATCAAGCTTACCAAACGTCCCACCCGCAACGTGCGCTACAGCGGATATTATTAATGGAGTAATATACCTAAGGCAATTGGTTGGTAAGATCATCAATCATTTTCAATTAAAGACTGAAATTATAATCGGCACAATTGTTCCACATCAGGCATGATATGCCAATCGAACAAACGCTTAACGAATATACGAATAACGGATAACGAACTTCCCCTTAACCCTTACACCCTTAACCCTTAACAAATATCTACCTACTCCCCTTTCCCTGTCAGTCGGAAAATCTCCCTGGCCCTCTCAAGCCGTTTTTTATTTAATAAACTGGGCGGAAAGATCTTTTCTCTCTCCAGAACCAAAGCGGCAATCCGATGGGCTTTATCCTTCTGCCCTATGCGGCGATAAATCTCCGCAAGACGCACTTGACAGGCCAGCCAATGCGATCGATTCGCCCACGGATTATTTTCTATTAAATCAAGCAAATGGCTGTAAGCTTTAACAGCCTGCGGATAATCATGAGCTTTAAAGTAGGTGTGCGCGTAAGCCCACCACATAAACGGACTCTCGGGAAAAGCGTTAATCCCTTCCTTGGCATAATGAAGAGCTTCATCATATTTGCCGTAATCCGTTAAAATGTAAATCAGTTGATGCAAAGCCATGTATCGACTATTAGACTTACTGCGCAAAGCCCTCTTAATATCATTAATGCCCTCTTGCCTTTGATCCGGCACAAAAGGCAGCCAAAGAGCAAACTTTAGTTTGGTACTGCGCCAGTATTTGTAAGTGCCCAACCCCAAGTAAGCTTCGTACAAAGTGCTGTCCAAAGCAACTGCTCGTTTTAAATCACCCACGGCTTTTAATCCGTTTTTTAAAGCGGCAAACCATTGGCCGGTCTGACCTTGAAAGTAAGCCCAATAACCGTAAGCGCTACCCCGATAAAAATACAAACGTGCCAGCAAAGAATCGTTTTGGTTCGGTTGCTGTAAATATTGGTTGCTTTTTCGAATAATGTATTTTAACAGATGCTCAAATTCGGGGGCTTCCCGTTGATTTTCATTAAAATTCATTTTGGAATTCAGGACGGAGGTCAAATAAAAACACGGTGCCAAGGCACTATCGGTTTGGGCGATTACTTGCTGTAATGTATCCTCGGCCTTTTGAAATTGCGCATTAATAGTCCACGCCATTACATTTTCAATCCAGACAGGTGTCTTTGCAGTAACCTGGACTATTAATCCTAAAGTAACGATTAAAAAAAGGATATTTTCCCTGTGGCGTCGAAAAGCCATAATAAGAACCTTTTTACTCTTTTCAAAACCCAAACCGGGCGATTTGTTAATTGTCATCCCCCTGACAAATCGGAATATACTCTAAGGAACATAAATGCCGAGGCGATCCCAGGAAAATTGCCACGAATCCGTTGGATTTTAGGCGGGCTGTAGGCTGTCATTCTGATCCCGCTGCGGCGGGAGAAGAATCCCTGACATTATTCATGGCCATTGCCGCTTTTAGGGAGATTCTTCGCTGCGCTACTATTGACATGGTATCTTTTTAACCCATCCCCAGCCCTTCCCTACTATCGTATGGAAGGGTGCCCAATTAGCTGTGGGCATTTGATTAATTGTCGAATTGAAGTCATTGTTCGCCCACCGGCACACAAAATTGTGGGAGAATGCCAAGTAACTGCGACGGAACTAAGAATTCCGTAAATCTTTTGCTGCTTTGGAAGGGATCGCCGCGTCACTTGCTGCGCTCGCTCCTACAATGACATCCGGCCATTATCCCCTCTTATTTCAACAACTCAACAAACCGTCACAAATACTTAGGCACCCCTTCATGTTGAAAATCCCGAGCATCGGGACGTTCGCAGGAAGGGGCCGGGGGTGGGTTTTCAGGGCAACCATGTCACTATCTTAATAATCCATGCTTAATAATCCATGGCGCCGGCCATGGTTCCCGGCCTTAGAATGACAGGACTGGGAATCACATCAATTAACGGGCGCACACCACCGCCTGCACAAACAATGATTCCCGATTAACGAATAACGAATACACGAATAACGATTCCCAATCAACCATTCAACCCTTACACCATTAACCATTTCCCCATTCAACCATTTAACCAATCAGCCATCAAATCCTACTTCACCACCACAAACTTTCCTACCGCTCTAAAATCCTGACCGGAAATTAAATAAATGTATGTACCCGTCGCCACCCAACGACTCCATTGATCTTTTAAATTCCATGTTGCCGCCGTCGTTTTTTCCACATTAATGGATTTTACTTTTTGGCCTAATATATTGTAAATCGTAATTTTTGATTGCATGGGTACATTTAAAAATTGCACCTGATCCGGATGTTGAGCGATGACTACCGGATTTTTCTTAACCATGGCCGGAGCTTTGGTCAGGCTGTAAGAAATATTTTCGATATTGTTAAAAGAACTGTTCGTCAGGACCACAATCAACGGATAACGTTTTAATTGGGAAAAATACTGAAACCGGTTAAAATTTACGGACGGTTGTATTTTCCTGGAATTTAAAACGTGGCTCATTCGACCGGAATTGGAAGGACAGCTCACTTTTGCCTGATAAACCGATGTTGCATCCACCAAAATACGCACATGCCGCATACTCAGATAATTCAAATCCTTGTTTAAATCGCTTTCATTGCGGCTCACTTTCAAATCAGTGTACAATGCACCGTCTTTAAAGTATCGCAATGTATCGGCGTGTTGACCGCTAAAATACAACCAATCGGCATACTGGTTAAAACTTTTGTCAAAAGAATCATTGTATTGCTGCAAAGTCAAATCAATGGCTTGCATGGCAGGATAATGCACAATCTTTTCCCAAATTTTTCGAATAATGTTTACGCCGTGAACTTTGGCCAACATTTTCAAATAGAGAGCATTGGCATATTCCGTATTGCCATCCATAATATTGAACGGACGAGAATCGGCCATCGGTAAAAACTGATTTACATATTGCACATAATCATTTACGTAATCATAAACGTAGTCTTCCATGAATGTTGAGGTCATTTCCATGAAAAACCAATCCGGAGTTTCCGGCGACCAGGCATCCCCGCTCCAGCGAAATTGATACCCCAACTGAATGGCATGATGGAATTCATGAGCAGCCGTTACCTTTAAGGCATCCAGCCCGTTCGTGGCAAATCCGCCTCCGGCAAAGTTACTGTGCAATTCCAGATAGCTGGCATAATTTTGTCCAGGCAACGAGGGAATATCTTCATCCAAATTAAAATTCGTAACTCCGTAATAGCCCATGGCGCTAAAGTAAACGGGATAGCTTTGCACCGGCTTTCCGGTACTGTCGGGCGGCGGATTGTAACCCAATTGATTGATTTCCACATCCCAAACGTGATCCAAAATCACAGCGGCGGAATCAATGTAATCGGGAATGCCGTTTTTCAAGCTGTCTTTGGCGGGAACTTTATTGTAACCGGTTAAATCATAATACAAGGTAAAATGGCCGGAAGGGCTTTTAACCGAATACTGACGTTTGGGTTTTTGCAGTAACGGTGCGGCTAATTTCTGTAAATGCGCCGGAAGATTCGGATAGGCCAGGCGCAATTCCAGGGCGGGTAAAAATCCGCATTTGGCTTTTACTTTTTCGGGATTTAATTCCGTGCGTGCCTGAATATATTGCCGCACATCCTGCAGCACATCCGCCCTGCTCAGGCTTGCGGTAAGGAATAGGATTAAAATAAGAAAACGCATCATTCCTTGTCTTTGTCCTTCGATTTTTTACGAAAAACCAACTTAATTGGAACGCCCGTAAAACCGAATTGTTCACGTAATTTATTCTCTAAAAAGCGTTTGTAGCTGTCAACAACCAAATCGGGATGATTGCAGAAGAACACGAAAAGCGGCGGATTGGCGCGCGCCTGTGTCACATAATTGATTTTAATTTCCTTGCCCTTGGTAGCCGGCGGCATGGTCGTCTTGATCAAGGGCAGAAAAAAATCGTTCAGATCGGATGTGGCCAAACGCTTTTGACGCTCATAGTACACCTGCGTTGCCAAATCCAAAACTTTGTACAAACGCTGTTTTTCCAACACGGAAACGTAAATTTGAGGAATGTAGCGTAACGTGCCCAATCGTTCGGTGTATTCTTTGGCGTAATGTCCCATTGTTTGATGATCTTTTGGAATTAAATCCCACTTATTCAATACCAACACAATGCCTTTTTGGTGCTTGGCCGCTTCATTCAATAACGAAATATCATGATGCGACAACCCTTCATTGACATCCACCATATACAAAACCACATCCGCCCGCTGCAGGCTGCGATAGGTACGCAAATTACTGTAAAACAAAACGTTCTCTTTGATGCGTTTCCGTTTTTTCAAACCGGCTGTGTCGATTAGCAGATATTTACGCTTCTGATATTTCAACAACGAATCCACGGGATCGCGCGTGGTACCCGGAATATCGGTAACAATGGCACGAGGTTGCGCTAACAACGTATTGACAAAAGACGACTTGCCCACATTTTCCCGACCGATAATGGCCAGTTTGATGGCGTCGGCATATTTGTCTTCCGCTTGCAACGGCTTAACACGTTTGGCGATTTCATCCAAAAGATCACCGCTGGCACGACCCGTAATGGCCGAAACGGGAATCGGGTCGCCTAAGCCCAAATTGTAAAACTGCCCGATTTCGTACTCGCGCTCCGGCGAATCCACTTTATTAACGACCAACAAAGCCTGCTTTTTGTTTTGCAAAAGAATACGGGCTAATTGTTCGTCAATATCCGTAATGCCCGTAGTTACATCAACCACCAACAAAACCAGATCGGATTCTTCCACGGCAATTTCCACCTGCTCGCGCACGGCTTCATCAATCTTTTCCTGCGCTTGCGGCATGTAGCCGCCCGTATCCACAAAACCGATTTGCTGTCCGTTCCATTCCATGGATTCATAATTACGATCACGCGTTACGCCGGGACGATCATCGGTGATGGCCTTACGCTTACCGATTAAACGATTAAATAATGTTGATTTGCCGACATTCGGTCTTCCCACAATAGCGACTATTGGAATTCCCATTTTAATTCATCTCCGTTCTCATACGACCAAACGTTTGTTTTTGGGTTCACGAATTAATCCATTCACAACTTCCGTAAACGATTCAACCGGTTCCTTGAAAACATGACATTTGATGTTTAATTTTTGCTCCAGATCATCTACCGTCCAATCATCCAAAAAGAGGCCGTCTTCATTCAAAACCCGCGGCGGCAACAAAACGAGATCACCCAAAGTTCGATTTTTCAATTGGTTGTAAATATCTTCACCGACCAACAGACCTGAAACTTCAATGGTTGTTCCGTAAAAATAATTTAAAATCGGAACCATCTCAATGGAAACATTCTCGATTTTGTTTAACGGATCAATAATGAATTTTTTCAGATTTCCGGCGGCCAATGTTCCGGTAACCCACGTAATTTTAACCGGTCGATTAATCTTTTGCGGGATGGACTTTTTGGCCGAATTAAAGCGATCAATCATTTCCCGAAATTGTCCGACTCCGTTCTCAATCTGGTAAAAATCATCGTAATAATCCGCGGAGGGAATGGGCAGGTCGGCCTTGATAAAAAATTCGTCGGACAAATAGACGAAATGGTAGCCGATCTCTTTTAGCAAACGCTTACGCAAGACGTCCGTAAATTGCACCGCTTCCCTTAATTCGTCTCGCGTGTGAATGCGCAACGGTTCTTTGTGACGACGATGTCTGGAGATGCCCACAGGCACTACTGCTACGGATTTTAAGTTCGGGTAGAAGCGCTTCAAATCCATGACCGTTTGCTCGAAAACCTTGCCGTCATTTTTACCGGGCACCAAAACAATTTGAGCATGCAATTCAATGCCG
>JALWEA010000533.1 GCA_027039465.1 Calditrichia bacterium
AATTCGTAAAAGCGTATTTGTTTTTTATGCGGATTTTATTCGTGGCAAACGGTACGGTTGCGAAGGCTACATTTTGATACACTTTCTTCACTTCCCATAAGGCGGGATGCGGGGTACGGTCGGGCAACACCAAACCGTTAATGCAGAAATTCAAATCGCTGGGCACGTCCTTCGGCCCGAAGTCACCACCGTAAGCCCACCATTTTTTACCGGTAGCCGAATCGTAGCGGGCAATGCCCTGATCAACCCAATCCCAAATAAAACCGCCTTGCAGGTTGGGGTAACGTTCGATCACATCCCAATATTCTTTCAGATTTCCGTTGCTGTTGCCCATGGCGTGGGAATACTCACACATAATCAATGGCCGGTCTTCGTGCCAGCGGTAACCGTAACGTTCCAGGTAAGCCCAGGGATACATGGGTGCCACAATATCCACGTATTTCTTTTCGCCGGCGCGTTCGTATTGCACCGGTCGGCTCGGATCGCGATGATGCAGCCATTTTGAACATTGCACAAAATTAGGGCCGTCGCCCGCTTCGTTACCCAAGGACCAAATGATGACCGACGGATGGTTTTTGTCCCGTTCCACCATGCGACGGATGCGATCCAGATGTGCATCCAACCATTCGGGTTGTTTGGCCAGGCTGCGCGGTCCGTAACCCATGCCGTGCGATTCGATATTTGCTTCATCCACCAAATAAATGCCGTACATATCACACAAGTCGTACCATCTGGGATCGTTGGGATAGTGGCTGGTGCGCACGGCGTTAATATTGAATTCTTTCATTAGCTTGATATCTTTAATCATGGAAGCGTAAGAGACCACATGTCCCGTGCGTTCGTCGTGTTCGTGGCGATCGACGCCTTTAATGTAAACAGGTACTCCGTTTACCCAAAGCTGGCCGTTGTGAATTTCGATTTCACGGAAGCCGATGCGATTTTTAACGACTTCCAGCACTTTTCCGTTACCGTCTTTTAACTCCAAAAGCAAATAATACAAAAAGGGTGTTTCGGCCGTCCATTTCAGCGGATTTTTAACCGAAGTTTGCAAAACGGTTTGCGCATTCTTACCGCGAAAGTCAAATGATTTTGTGGTGCTTACTACCAATTGTTTTTTGCGGTTCAGGAGCTTCAACTGCAAGGTGAACTTACCTTTAGGCGTTTTGGGCAAATGGTGACGCAAGTCCACATCCACTCTTAAATCCGCATCGCGATAGTGTTCATCCAAATCGGTGTGGACAAAGAAATCACGAATACGGATTTTGGGCGTTGCGTACAGGTACACATCGCGCTCAATACCGCTTACACGCCAAAAATCCTGACATTCCAAATAAGAACCGTCCGACCAGCGAAACACTTGTAAGGCCACGGAATTATCGCCGGGATGCAAATATTTGGTGATATCCCATTCGGCCGGTGTTTTGGAACCCTGACTGTAACCTACGTATTTTCCGTTAATCCAAATGTAAAAGGCGGACTTTACCGCACCGAAGTGAATGAAAATTTCGCGGTCTTGCCATTTTTGCGGCACGGAAAAATGACGTTTGTACAAACCGACCGGATTGTAATCGTGCGGGACATGCGGCGGATTGGGATGTTCGGTCCATTCGTAGCGCTGATTAACGTAAATGGGGGTGCCGTAGCCGTTAAATTCCCAATTGGCCGGTACAGGAAATCGCTTCCAATCGCTTACGTCAAAATCATCTTTGTAAAAGCCTTTGGGTACATCAGCCGGTTTTTTAATCCATTTGAATTTCCACATACCGTTTAAAGAATGGTAATAGGGGGAATCGACAAAACGTAATTTCAAAGCTTTGCGTTCGTTAGGGTAAGGAATAAACGTGGCGTGCGGTTCTTCCTTATTTTGATTAAACATTTTGGGATTTTCCCAGTCGGGAACAGAATTGTTAGCTAAAATTGGTCCGTTAAGTCCAATAAAAACGCTAATTAGGATCATTAGTAATTTTTTGAAATTATTCATCGCTTACCTCACCGATCGAATTTTTTACAATTGTTTTAAAGAAAAAAATTACGCACGAATTCAAACTAAAGCCAACAATTTTTCGAGAAAAGAAAATTGAATTAGGTATGATCTGCAGAAGTATCATTTTTTTAATCAAAAAAGGGCAATTGTTGTGAGTTATTACAATTTCAATAAACAGATTCTTGGACTCGAAATCTGAAAGTTTTTCTCTAACATTTTAGTTGTTTTTATTTCTTAACTCATTCTCTGATTTCTCAGGGAATGGGAATTAAGTACACAAATTGTTCTTGTAAATTTCAAATATTTTTGGTTAGAATTTAAATCGGGAAAAATAGTTTGATCCTGTTTTCCTGTATTGCATTTTACTGCGTTTTGCTTATTTTTACAACAGCCGCTTCGGACAAAATTCCCGCAAGGGAATTATGATTATAGCCCATACTTTCAAG